>NZ_JBJGZJ010000005.1:0-194040 GCF_054050435.1 Geodermatophilus sp. SYSU D01036
GCGGGGTGGGGGGGGGGCGGGCGCGCGTTGTGGTGGAGCTTGGGGTCGAGGGGGCCGCGCCCCCCCCCGGCGCGCCCCCCCCCCCCCCCCCCCCCCGCTGCTCGACGGCCTGCATGCGGTCCTCCAGCGAGCGCATCGCGCCGCGCGGCACGTGCCCGATGGCGTCGTAGCGCTCCTGGATCCGGCGCAGCGCGGCCTGGGCGCCGCGCAGGTCGGTCGACGGGTCGAGCTTCTCGGCCTCGGCCAGCAGCTCCTCCTTCGCCTGCTGGTTGGCCAGCTGCTCGGAGTTGCGCGCCTTGTCCGACTCGGCGCGGGCGGTGAAGAAGACGTCCTGCGCGGCGCGGAACTGCTTCCACAGGTCGTCGTCGCCGTCGCGGCCGGTGCGCGGCACCGCCTTCCAGCGGTCCATGAGCGACCGCATGGCAGCGCTGGTCGGGCCCCAGTCGGTCGACGTCGACAGCCGCTGCGCCTCGGCGATGAGCTCCTGCTTGGCCGCGCGGGCCTCGCCGCGCTGGGCGTCCAGCGCCGCGAAGTGCGCGCCGCGGCGGCGGCCGAAGGCGTCCCGGGCGGCGGCGAAGCGCGACCACAGCGCCTCGTCGGTCTTCCGGTCGATCCCGCGGATCGTCTTCCACTCCTCGACGATCGCCTTGAGCCGGTCGCCGGCGGCCTTCCACGACGTCGACTCCGCGGCGATCTGCTCCGCCTCGGCGGCCAGCGCCTCCTTGCGGGCGACCTGCGCGGCGCGGGCGGCGGCCTTCTCGGCGCGCGACTCGGCGGCAGCGGAGTCGGCGGTGCCGACCATGGCGCGGGCGCGGGCGGCCAGCCCGTCGAGGTCCCCGACGGCGGTGGCGGTGGGGATGGTGTCGGCCAGCGCCTGCGCCTTGGCCTTGATCTCGTTCGGGTTGCCGGTGTGCGCCTTCAGCCGCGCCTCGAGCAGCCCGACCTCGGTGGCCAGGTCGTCGTAGCGGCGGGCGAAGTGCGCCAGGCCCGCGGCCGGGTCGCCGGCCTGCCAGGAGCCGACCGCGCGCTCGCCGTCGGCGGTGCGCACGTAGACGGTGCCGTCCTCGTCGACCCGGCCCCACTGCGCGGGGTCCGACGCCGCCTCGGCGGCCGCTGCGGTCACCCCTCCGGCAGGCGGCGCGCTCTCGGGGGCCGCGGCATGGGCCTCGGGGACAGCGGTCTCAGGGGCGGCGGGCTCCGGGGCGGCGGGCTCCGGGGCAGCGGTCTCCGGGGGAGCGGCCTCCGCCGTCGGGTCGGCCAGCGCCGCCTCGTCGGGGGTGGGCGCGGCGGGGGTCCCGGCCTCCGGGGTGACCGCGTCGGGACCCGCCGTCTCGGGCGTGGGGACCTGCTGCGACCCGTCTCCGGGGTTCGTCGTGCTCGACACGCACCGCAGTGTCCCACGCCGCATCGGCGAGACTGCTCCGGTGAGCAGCAGTCCCGCCGCAGCCGTCCCGGTCGCCTTCTGCCCGTGCCCGCCGCTGCTGCTCCCCGAGGTCGCCGGACGGGCCGCCGCGGACACCGCCGCGCTGCGCGCCGCGTGCACCGACGCCGTCGCCGCGCTGGTGGCGGCCGCGCCGGGACCGGTGGTCGTCGTCGGCCCCGACGCGGAGGGCCGGCACGGCCCGGGCGACGCCGGTGACCTGCGCGGCTTCGGCGTGGACGTCGAGGTGTCGCTGGACGGGCAGGCGCGGCCGGGGGGCCGTCGGCTGCCGCTGTCGCTGACCGTCGGCACGTGGCTGCTGCGCGGTGCCGGGCACACCGGCCCGCGGGTCGGCGTCGGCCCCGGCGACCTCGCCGCCGTCGTCGCGGAGCTGCCCGGTGCCGGCCTGCTGGTCGTGGGCGACGGCTCGGCGCGCCGCAGCGAGAAGGCGCCCGGCCACCTCGACCCGGCCGCCGCGCCCTTCGACGCCGCCGTCGCCGCGGCCCTGGCCGCCGGGGACGCCGCGGCGCTGGCCGCGCTGGACCCGGCCGAGGGGGAGCGACTGCTGGCGGCCGGCGTGCCGGCCTGGCGGGCGGCCGGTGCGCTGCTGACCGGCCGGGACGTCACCGCCGAGCTGCGGTTCGACGACGCCCCCTTCGGCGTCGGCTACCTCGTCGCGTCCTGGAGCGTCGCGTCCCGGACGGCCGCCGGGACCACACCGTGACGCTCCCGCCCGTGGTCGCGGTCGTGGGGCCGACGGCGACCGGCAAGACCGCGCTCGCGGTGACCCTCGCCCAGCGGCTCGGCGGCGAGGTGGTCAACGCCGACTCCATGCAGCTCTACCGCGGCATGGACATCGGCACCGCCAAGCCCGACCCCGCCGAGCGGCAGGGCGTGCCGCACCACCTGCTCGACGTCTGGTCCGTGCGGCAGGCGGCGTCGGTGGCCGAGTACGCGCGGCTGGCGCGCGCCGAGGTGGACAGGCTGCGGGCGCGCGGGGTGCTGCCGCTGCTGGTCGGCGGGTCGGGGCTGTACGTGCGCGCCGTCCTCGACGACCTCGACATGCCCGGCACCGACCCCGCCGTGCGGGCGCGGCTGCAGGCCGAGCTGGAGGAGGCCGGGCCCGCCGCGCTGCACGCCCGGCTGGCCGCGGTCGACCCTGCCGCCGCGGCCGCGGTCCTGCCGTCGAACGGACGGCGGATCGTGCGCGCGCTGGAGGTCGTGGAGATCACCGGCCGGCCGTTCCGCGCGACGCTGCCCGAGCCGCGGCCGCACTACCCGGCGGTGGTCGTCGGCCTGGACCGCGAGCCCGCCGAGCTCGACGAGCGGGTCGCCGCCCGGGTGGACCGGATGTGGGCCGCCGGGTTCGTCGCCGAGGTCGAGGCGCTGGTGGCCGAGGGCCTGCGCGAGGGGCCCACCGCCTCCCGGGCACTGGGCTACGCGCAGGTGCTCGCCCAGCTCGACGGCGGGCTCACGGCCGCCGAGGCGCGCGAGCGGACGGTCAGCACCACCCGTCGCTTCGTCCGCCGGCAGCGCTCCTGGTTCCGCCGGGACGCGACGACGACGTGGTTCGACGCCGCCCGCCCCGACCTCGCCGACGCCGTCGGGGCGCTGCTCGCCGGCCGTACGATCGTGCGGTGAGCGACCGGTTCCTCCTCGGGCACGGCACCGAGAACGACTTCGTCGTCCTGCCCGACCCCGACGGGGACCGCTGGCCCGGGGACCGCCTCGACGCCGCCCTCGTGCAGCGGCTGTGCGAGCGCCGCGCGGGCCTCGGCGGCGACGGCGTCCTGCGGGTGGTGCGCAGCCGGCACGTGCCCGACGCGCCCGCCGTCCTCGGCGACGCGCTCGACGCCTGCGAGTGGTTCATGGACCACCGCAACGCCGACGGCTCGCACGCGGAGATGTGCGGCAACGGCATCCGGCTGTTCCTGCACGCGCTGGTCACCGAGGGCCTGCTCGACCGCGCCGCCTGCGCCGACGGCGTGCTGGTCGGCACCCGGGGCGGCCCGCGGCGGGTCGGCGCCGGCGCCGACGGCAGCTACTGGGTCGACATGGGCCCGGCCCGGCCGTTCGGCCGCGGCGAGGCCACCGTCGCCGGGCAGGCGTTCCCGGGCCAGGCGGTGTCGATGGGCAACCCCCACCTGGTCTGCCTGACCGACGCGGATCTCGACGCCCTGGACCTCACCGCCCAGCCCGGCTTCGACCCGGGCCTGTTCCCCGAGGGCGTCAACGTCGAGTTCGTGCGGGTGCTCGCGGGTCCGGCCGAGGGCGCCGACGCGCACGTGCGGCTGCGGGTGCACGAGCGCGGCGTGGGGGAGACCCGCTCCTGCGGCACCGGCGCCTGCGCCACGGCGTACGCGGCGCTGGCGGCCCGCGCGGACGGGCCCGCGGTGCGCGGCACCGTCGTGGTCGACGTCCCCGGCGGCCGGCTCACGGTGGACGTCTCCCCGGAGACGACGGTGCTGCGCGGTCCCGCCGTCGTCGTCGCCTCCGGGGAGCTGACCCGGGAGTGGCTCGCCGGCTAGGGGTTGTCCGGGGTGTCCGCGCGGGTCTCGGGCTCGTCGGTGGGCGCCTCGGGCTTGTCGGCCGGGCCGGTGTTGCCGGTGCCGCGCGGCTCGCCGCGGCCGGTGTCCTGGTCGGCGCCGCCGAACGGGTTGCGCGGCGGGTCCAGGCCGGCCGGGTCGCGGCCGGGGTCGTCGGTGCCGGCGTCGCTGCTGGTGCTCACGGGGGTCCCTCCTCGGCTGTGGTGTCCGTCCCGCCCTACCCGCCTCCCGGCGGGATGCACCTGACCCGTTCCGGTGTTGTAGGGGGCGTATGACGACTGCAGAGACGACAACCCAGGTGACCGGCGTGGCCTCGCGTGTCACGCTGGACGTGATGACGACCGCCTCCGAGAGCACCCCCCTCGACGACGACACGCTCGCCGAGACCCGTCCCGCGCCGGCCGGCCAGTGGGACGAGGACGACGACACGACCGGCTCCTACGCGCTCGAGGCCCGTGGCGCACTGCGCCGCGTCGCCGGGCTGTCCACCGAGCTCGCCGACGTCACCGAGGTCGAGTACCGGCAGCTGCGCCTCGAACGCGTCGTGCTCGTCGGTGTGTGGACCGAGGGCACCCAGGCCGACGCCGACCGCTCCCTGGCCGAGCTGGCCGCGCTCGCCGAGACCGCGGGCTCCCAGGTCCTCGAGGCCGTGAGCCAGCGGCGGGACAAGCCCGACGCCGGCACCTACGTGGGCTCGGGCAAGGCCAACGAGATCCGCGACATCGTGGCCGCGACCGGCGCGGACACCGTGATCTGCGACGGCGAGCTGACCCCCGGCCAGCTCAACGCGCTGGAGAAGATCCTCAAGGTCAAGGTGGTCGACCGGACCGCGCTGATCCTCGACATCTTCGCCCAGCACGCCACCAGCCGGGAGGGCAAGGCCCAGGTCGAGCTCGCCCAGATGCAGTACATGCTGCCGCGACTGCGCGGCTGGGGTGAGTCGCTGTCCCGGCAGGCCGGTGGCCGCGTCGCCGGCGGTGGCGGCATCGGCACCCGCGGTCCCGGTGAGACGAAGATCGAGACCGACCGGCGGCGGATCCGGTCGCGGGTGAGCAAGCTGCGCCGCGAGATCGCCGGCATGGCGACCGCCCGGGCCACCCAGCGCTCGGGCCGCGACCGCCACGCCGTCCCCGGCGTGGCGATCGCCGGCTACACCAACGCCGGCAAGTCCAGCCTGCTCAACCGGCTGACCGGCGCGGGCGTGCTGGTGGAGGACGCACTGTTCGCCACCCTCGACCCGACGGTGCGCCGGGCCCAGTCGCCCGACGGCCGCGAGTACACGCTCACCGACACCGTCGGCTTCGTGCGGCACCTGCCGCACCAGCTCGTCGACGCGTTCCGCTCCACGCTCGAGGAGGTGGCCGGCGCCGACCTGCTGCTGCACGTCGTCGACGGCTCCGACCCCGATCCGCTCGGCCAGATCGACGCGGTGCACGTGGTGCTGCGCGAGATCGACGCCGCCGCGGTGCCCGAGCTGATCGTCGTCAACAAGGTCGACGCCATGACCGAGGACGACGTGCTGACCCTGCGCCGGGCGCTGCCCGGGGCCGTGTGGGTCTCCGCGCGCACCGGCGAGGGCATCGAGCAGCTGCGCGAGGTCGTGGCCGCCCGGCTGCCGCACCCGGACGTCGAGGTCGAGGTGCTCGTCCCCTACGACCGCGGCGACCTGGTCGCCCGCGTGCACCGCGACGGCGAGGTGCTCAGCGAGGACCACGAGGCCGCCGGCACCCGGCTGACCGCCCGCGTCGACGGCGGCCTGGCCGCCGCGCTCGAGCGGTTCGCCGTCCCGGTCGGCTGACCGCCCCCTCCACCCCGGACCGCCCGGGTGCCCGGCTCCACGCCGGGTGCCCGGGCGGCTCGCCGTTCCGGCCCGTGAGGTCACGGGCGGGTCACGGCCCGGTACCGTGACCCGGTGACCAGCGGCGTGGTGCGGCGCACCTCCGGCGCGCCGGCCGGGCGCCCGGAGCGGGCCGCCCGGCCGCCCGCCGTGGTCGGTGCCGGCCGCCCGCCGTGGTGGCTGCTGCTCGTCGCGTTCGCGGTCACCGTCGGGGTCACCGTCGACCTGCTCAGCCGCGGGGTGCTCGAGCGGCTGGACCTCGAGGTCTCCGAGGTGGTCAGCGCCTGGGACCTGCGCGACTCCCCGGCCTACTGGCCGGTGTGGGCGGTCACCCAGATCGGCGGCCGCGGCACCATCCTCATCGTGCTGGCCGCCCTGGTCGGCTGGCTGTGCCTGCGGGAACGGACGCTGCTGCCCCTGCTGCGGGTGGTCACCGCGCTGGCCCTGCTCACCGTCGTCGTCTACGCGTTCAAGTTCGGCACCGGTCGCACCGCGCCCGCCTATCCCGGCTCGTTCTTCCACCGCGACGGCGCCAGCTACCCCTCCGGGCACGTGGCCAACGCCGTGCTCATGTGGGGCGTGGCGCGCTGGCAGGCGGTCGAGTACGGGCTCGGTCCGCGGGTGCAGCGCACGCTGTGGTGGCTGGCCGTCGTCGGGCCGGTGGCCACCGGGATCGCGATGGTCTCGCTGGACTTCCACTGGGTCACCGACGCCGTCGTGGGCGCGGCCGTCGGGCTCCTGCTGCTGGGCGTGGTTCACGCACTCGACGCGCTGGTGCTGTCACGCTGGGCGAGTGCCCGAGCCGGCCGCCCGTCCGCGTAGCGTCGCCCGGCGGGCCCCGGCCGTCCTGCTGACCACGGTCCTGCTCGGCCTCCCGGCGGCCCCGGCCGCCGCCGAGGAGTCGGCCGCCCCCTCGGTCCGCTGCCAGGTGACCGACCCCCGGCTGGCCGAGCTCTCCGGCCTCGTCGACGTCGGCGACCGGGTGCTCGCCATGGTGGACGGCGGCGACCAGGTCGCCGTGTACGTGCTCGACGGCGCCTGCCAGGTGGTCGACGTGACCACCGCGCCGGTGGACCCCTACGACCCCGAGGACCTCGCCGTCGGCCCGGACGGCACGGTGTGGCTGGCCGACACCGGCGACAACACCGCGGTCCGGACGACGGTCGCGCTCGTCGCGCTGCGGCCCGACGGCGGGACGGCGCTGTACCGGCTGACCTATCCCGACGGCCCGCACGACGCCGAGGCGCTGCTGCTGGCCCCCGACGGCACGCCGTACGTGGTGACCAAGGAGGTGCTCGGGGCCAGCCACGTCTACCGGCCGGCCGCGCCGCTGGTCGACGGCGGCACGGTCGCGCTGGCCGACGTCGGCACGGTGGCGTTCACGCTCACCGGCACACCTGGCGGTCCCGTGGGCCGGGCGGGGCAGCTGATGGTCACCGGCGGGGCGGTGGCCCGCGACGGCAGCCGGATCGCGCTGCGCACCTACACCGACGCCTACGTCTGGCCGCTGACTGGCGCCGACGTCCCGGGGGCGCTGGCCGGGGAGCCCGTGCGGATCGCGCTGCCCGAGGCGCCGCAGGGGGAGGCGGTGTCGTTCACCGCGGACGGGAGCGCGCTGCTGGTGGCCGGCGAGGGCGTGCCCGGGGACGTCACCTCGGTGCCCGTCCCGGCGGGGTCCGCGCCGCCGGCGCCGGCGGGGTCCGACCCGGCCGGCCCGTCGCCGTCGGCGCTGCTCGGCGGGGACTCCGCGGGCCCGTCGCCGGTGACCGCGGGCGTGGCCGCGGCCGTCGTCGCGACCGCGCTGGTGTGGTGGGGCGAGCGGCTGCGCCGCCGCCGGTCCGGTGGTCCGCCCGCCGGCGCCTGAGCTCCGGCGCCGGCGGGCGGACCTGCGGCTCAGACCCGTCGCAGGACGGTGACGACGCGGCCGAGGATGGTGGCCTCGTCGCCGGGGATCGGCTCGTAGGCCGGGTTGTGCGGCAGCAGCCAGACGTGCCCGTCCCGGGGCTTGTAGGTCTTGACCGTGGCCTCGCCGTCGAGCATCGCGGCGACGATCTCGCCGTTCTCGGCGGTGGGCTGCTGGCGGACGACGACCCAGTCGCCGTCGCAGATGGCCGCGTCGACCATCGAGTCACCGGCGACGCGCAGCATGAACAACGTGCCCTCGCCGACGAGCTCGCGGGGGAGCGGGAAGACGTCCTCGACGGCCTGCTCGGCGAGCACTGGGCCACCGGCCGCGATCCGCCCGACCAGCGGCACGTAGGTGGGCGCGGTCGAGCCGTCGGCGGCCGCGGCGGGCGCAGCCGGGGCGGTCTCGCCCCCGGTCTCGCCGGGCAGCCGCACGTCGAGCGCGCGGGGCCGGTTGGGGTCGCGCCGCAGCCAGCCCTTCTTCTGCAGCACCGACAGCTGGTGGGCGACCGACGACGCCGACGACAGGCCCACCGCCTCGCCGATCTCGCGCACCGAGGGCGGGTAGCCGCGCCGCTCGATCGAGTCGCGGATGACCTCGAGGACCCGGCGCTGCCGCTGGGTCAGGCCGTCGCCGGCCTCGCCGCGGTCGGGGAAGGTGCGCACGGCGCCCGCGCCGTCCGCGCCGGCGCCGCGCTCCGCGGCCGGCCGGCGGGTCGTCGTGCCGCCGCCCCGGGTGCCCTGGCCGGTCCCGCTCGTGCCCGCCACGTCTCCTCCTCGCCGGCCGCGTCCCCGCGGCCCGTCCGTCGCCCTCCCGGCCCCGAGGCCGGTCGGCGGGCGGTGCGCCCGCACGGACCGTAGCGCGCCGGCGCCGGAGGTTCAAACGTGTGTTCGAAGGACACGCCGCGCCGCTCTCGCACTCGTCGGACCCGTGCGGTAGACATCCGATCAGACGTTCGATCGAACACGCGTTCGATGCGGTCGACCCGATCAGGAGGAGCGGTCATGGGCAGCGTGCGGCAGGCAGTGCTCGAGTTCGACGCGGCGGTCCGGGTCCCGTGGCGGCCGCCGCTCCGCGGGGAGGGCGCGCCGGCGGCCGCCGGTGCGGGCCGCTCCGCGTCGCCGGCGCGCACCGACCGGCCGGCTCCGCGCGCTGCCCTGCCGGGCTCGGGTCCCCGCGTCACCGGGCACCTGCGGCCGGTGCCCGACCTCCCCGCCGCGGCGCCCGCCCGCGCCGCCGGGCCGGCCGCCGAGGGGCCGCGCACCCGCCGCGACCCGGCCCGCCCGAGCGGTCGGCCGGTGCGCTCGGAGCCCGCCCGGGCCGCCGTCCGCGCTCGGTGTGCGCCGGCCCCGGCGCCGGTGCGGCTCACCCGCCGCGGGCGCCGCCTGGTCACCGTGCTGGTCCTCGCCGCCGGTGTCGGCGGCGCCGCCCTCGGCCGGGAGTTCCTCGCCCCCCACGACGGTCTGCGCCTGGCCGGCGGGAGCAGTGTCGTGGTCGAGAGCGGGGACACGGTGTGGTCGATCGCCGCGGAGGTCGCCGGCGCCGACCAGGACGTGCGCGCGGTGGTCGACGCGATCGAGGTGCTCAACGGCCTGGAGGGGGCGGTCGTCGTCCCCGGCCAGGTGCTCCGCCTGCCCTAGGCGCCCCGCGCCCGGCGCCGTCACCGCGGAGATGTTGACGAGACCACGCCGGTGAGTTCGTCAACCGTGCAGGCGCCGTCGTTTACGTTCCGGAGTCGTCAGGGCACTTACGGTCAGGAGCGTGTCAGCAGCCGTGAACAGCAGCGCAGCGGTGACCTTCCGGTCCCCGCAGGACGTCGAGGTGCTCGTGGACGGTGCCTGGGTGCCGGGCGCCATGCTCGGCTGGCGCCACGACGTGACCGGCGGCTGCGAGGCCCGCGTCCGGCTGCGCGACGCCGCGGGAGCGGACAGCTGGGTCGACCTGGCCGTCGTGCGGCTGCCCGAGCGGCACCTGACGCTGGCCTCCGGCCGCCCGGACCCGGCGGCCGACCCCGCGGGGACGGCCGTGCTCCCGGCCGTGGACCGGCGCGCGGTCGTCCCGGCTGCCCACGCCGCCCGCCGCGGTGCCCGCCGGCACGGCGGTGACGTCACCGCCGAGCAGCCCGCCGTCCGCCCCACCGCGGCCGGGCGGCACCGCGCGCCCGCCGGCTCCGGCCGGCACCGGGCGGTGACCGCCGAGATGCCGGTCGTCATCTGCCCGGCTCCGGCCGGCGGTGCGGCCGCGGAGGAGTCGGACATGCTGACCCGCCCCATCCGCCTCGGCGACCTGGTGCCGCACCCTCGCGGCGGCCGCCCCGCGGTCCGTCCTCCCGCCTGATCCGATGCCGGGGCGCGTCCCCGGCGGTCCTCCGTCCACCTCCGCCGGCGTCCCGCCGGACGTCCCGGGGAGGCGTCTGCGCGCCGGCCGGGCGTCCGCGCGTGCCCTGCGCGCGGTGGCCGGTTACACCCGGACACCCCTCCCCGCGCGCCGACACGCGCGGCTCCCCGGCGTGTCGTGTGACGGGAGGGAGTCCTGCTCGCGCCTGGTCACCACGGGGTCACGACCGGGTCTCGGCGGAAGAGACACGCGGGTTCCCACCTTGCAGATGTAGTGGAGCGCGGCCTACTGTCCCCCTACATCTAGTAGTTGCACCGATGGAAGTCCTCCACAGGCCGTCCTCAGGACCTCCACGGGGTGTCCACCGGATGTCCCCAGAGGGGTCCACAGACAGACGCAGACGGGCGGGTCCGCCAGGACCGGACGAGCCCGCCGGCACCAGCCGCCCGAGCCGGGTCCCCGGTCCGGGCGGGTCTACCGCGGAGGGAGGTGAACCGCAGTGCGCTGCCCGTTCTGCCACAACCCCGACAGCCGGGTGATCGACTCGCGCGAGGCCGACGAGGGTGCCACCACCCGTCGCCGCCGCTCGTGCCCGGCCTGCGGTCGCCGGTTCACCACCGTCGAGGAGGCGGTGCTCGCCGTCGTCAAGCGCAGCGGGGTCAGCGAGCCGTTCAACCGGACCAAGGTCGTCGCCGGGGTGCGGCGCGCCTGCCAGGGCCGGCCGGTCGACGAGGACCAGCTCCAGCAGCTGGCCCAGCAGGTCGAGGACGCCATCCGCGCCAGCGGGGTGGCCGAGGTCCCCAGCCACGAGGTGGGGCTGGCCATCCTGCAGCCGCTGCGCGAGCTCGACGAGGTCGCCTACCTGCGCTTCGCCAGCGTCTACCGCGCCTTCACCTCGGTCGAGGACTTCGAGAAGGAGATCACCGAGCTGCGTGCCCGCCACCACCGCGGCGGCACCCCGCCGCTGCCGGGGCTGCAGATCGAGCCGCCTGCGCCGCGCCGCCGGGGCTCCGCCCGCACCCCCTCCACCACCCGCGACGGCTGACCGCCGTCCGCGCGTCCAGACGTGCGCCGGCAGCGTCGCCGGCCCTCTCAGCACCACCGGAACCGTCAGCAGGACCAGATAGGAACAGGGTGGCTCTCTTCCCCAGCCGCCCGCACCACTCACCGAGGGAGAGCTCGTGACCGAGATCGAGGACCGCCCGGCAAGCCGTACGCGCCGGGCCGCCAAGGCGCCGACCAGGGGGAAGGGCCTGAAGGTCAAGCGGGTCTACACGACCGCCGGCGTCCACCCGTACGACGAGGTGACGTGGGAGCGTCGCGACGTCGTCATGACCAACTGGCGTGACGGCTCGATCAACTTCGAGCAGCGCGGCGTCGAGTTCCCCTCCGAGTGGAGCATCAACGCCACCAACATCGTCACCACGAAGTACTTCCGCGGCGCCGTCGGCACCCCGCAGCGGGAGAGCAGCCTGCGTCAGCTCATCGACCGGGTGGTGCTCACCTACGGCGCGGCCGGCCGCGAGCACGGCTACTTCGCCACCGAGGGCGACGCCGAGGTCTTCGAGCACGAGCTGACCTGGATGCTGCTGCACCAGGTGTTCAGCTTCAACAGCCCCGTGTGGTTCAACGTCGGCACGAGCGCGCCGCAGCAGGTCAGCGCCTGCTTCATCCTCGCCGTCGACGACACGATGGACTCGATCCTCAACTGGTACCGGGAGGAGGGGCTGATCTTCAAGGGCGGCTCCGGCGCCGGCCTGAACCTCTCCCGCATCCGCTCGTCCAAGGAGCTGCTGTCCTCCGGCGGCACCGCCTCCGGCCCGGTCAGCTTCATGCGCGGCGCCGACGCCTCCGCCGGGACCATCAAGTCCGGTGGCGCCACCCGGCGCGCGGCCAAGATGGTCGTCCTCGACATCGACCACCCCGACATCGAGGAGTTCATCGAGACCAAGGCGCGCGAGGAGGACAAGATCCGCGCGCTGCGGGACGCCGGGTACGACATGGACCTCGGCGGCAAGGACATCACCAGCGTCCAGTACCAGAACGCCAACAACTCGGTCCGCGTCTCCGACGAGTTCATGCGCGCGGTGGAGGACGGCACCGACTTCGGCCTGCGCGCCCGCCTCGACGGCTCGGTCATCGAGCACGTCGACGCGCGGGACCTGTTCCGCAAGGTCACCCAGGCCGCGTGGGAGTGCGCCGACCCCGGCATCCAGTACGACGACACGATCAACGACTGGCACACCAACCCCGAGACGGGCCGGATCAACGCGTCCAACCCCTGCTCGGAGTACATGAGCCTGGACAACAGCTCGTGCAACCTGGCGTCCCTGAACCTCATGAAGTTCCTCGAGGACGACGGGACGTTCGAAGCCAAGACCTTCGTCAAGGCCGTCGAGCTGGTCATCACGGCGATGGACATCTCGATCTGCTTCGCCGACTTCCCGACCGAGCCGATCGGTGAGACCACCCGCGCCTACCGGCAGCTGGGCATCGGCTACGCCAACCTCGGCGCGCTGCTGATGGCCACGGGCCACGCCTACGACTCGCGGGGCGGCCAGACCCTGGCCGCGGCCATCACCTCGCTGATGACCGGCACCGCCTACCGCCGCTCGGCCGAGCTCGCCGGCATCGTCGGCGCGTACGAGGGCTTCGCCCGCAACGCCGACGCGCACGCCCGCGTCATGCGCAAGCACGCCGCCGCCAACGACGCCATCCGCCCGGTCGGCGCCGACGACGCCGACGTGCTGCGGGCCGCCACCGCCCAGTGGCAGGAGTGCCTGGAGATCGGCGCGGAGAACGGCTGGCGCAACGCGCAGGCCTCGGTCCTCGCCCCCACCGGGACCATCGGCTTCATGATGGACTGCGACACGACCGGCATCGAGCCGGACTTCTCGCTGGTCAAGTACAAGAAGCTGGTCGGCGGCGGGTCCATGCAGATCGTCAACCAGACGGTCCCGCGGGCGCTGAGGAGCCTCGGCTACCAGGACGAGCAGGTCGAGGCGATCGTCGAGTACATCGCCGAGCACGGCCACGTCGTCGACGCCCCGAGCCTGCGCCCGGAGCACTACGAGGTGTTCGACTGCGCCATGGGCGAGCGGGCCATCTCCCCGATGGGCCACGTCCGCATGATGGCCGCGGTGCAGCCGTTCATCTCCGGCGCGATCAGCAAGACGGTCAACATGCCGGAGACGGCGACCGTCGAGGACGTCGAGAACATCTACTTCCAGGGCTGGAAGCTCGGCCTCAAGGCGCTGGCGATCTACCGCGACAACTGCAAGGTCGGCCAGCCGCTGTCCGACGCGAAGGCCAAGAAGACCGAGGCCAAGGTCGAGGTGGAGGCCGCCCCGGTCGCCGCGACGTCGCACCCGGTCCGCCGTCGGCTGCCGAAGAAGCGGCAGAGCATGACGACGTCGTTCAGCGTCGCCGGAGCCGAGGGCTACATGACCGCCGGGATGTACGAGGACGGCAGCCTCGGCGAGGTGTTCCTCAAGCTCGGCAAGCAGGGCTCGACCCTGGCCGGTGTCATGGACGCCTTCTCGATCGGCATCTCGATCGCGCTGCAGCACGGTGTGCCGCTGGAGACCTACATCCAGAAGTTCACCAACATGCGCTTCGAGCCGGCCGGCATGACCGACGACCCGGACATCCGGATCGCCCAGTCGGTGATGGACTACATCTTCCGTCGCCTGGCGCTGGACCACCTGCCGGTCGAGACCCGCGCGACCCTCGGCATCTTCACCGCCGAGGAGCGGGCGGCGCAGGTGTCGGGCACGTACGGCGGCTCGGCCTCGACGGCGGAGGTCGTCGAGGAGGAGGAGGTCGACGTCGAGGCGCTGCGCGGCTCGGTGCCGACCGAGGCGCCCGCCAAGCCGGAGCCGGCCGCCGACAAGCCGGTCAAGGAGGCCCACTCCTCGGCCGAGCTGCTCGAGCTGGTCACGGGCAACGTCACCGACGCGCCGCTGTGCATGACCTGCGGCACGAAGATGCGCCCCGCCGGCAGCTGCTACGTCTGCGAGGGCTGCGGCTCCACCAGCGGCTGCAGCTGACCTGACCGGTCAGGGACGTCCCTGACCACCGAGGTCGCCACCGGCCCGGTCCCCTGCGGGGGCCGGGCCGGTGGCGTCCCACGGGCCGGAGGACCGGTGGCGGCGAGGTGCACCGGGTGCTCCGTCCGCTCGGCTGACAGGGCGAGCGGGGGCGGGGGATCCCGCACGGACGCCACCCACCGCACGGCAGGTCTCCGGCATGACCCGGCGGCGCACGGGGTCAGCCACGGGTCACCACACGCCGGGACCCGCCGGTCGACCGGGGATCCGGGCAACGGGCACGGGCGTCCGGCCACGGATCACGTGCGACGGTGCCGCATCGCTTCCCAGCGGTCACGGACCACCGGAGGCGAGCTCGAGTCCGCAGGGAGTCGTCATGCCGCTCGATCGCGCTGTCCTCACCCGTCTCGCCCGGTCCGTCGCCGGTCAGGTGCTGCAACCGGCCGACCCGGGGTTCGCCGCGGCACGCGCCGGGGCTGTCTGGAACGGCGCCATCACGCGCCGGCCGGCGCTGATCGTGCGGCCCGGGTCGGCGGAGGAGGTGGCACGGACCCTCGCCGTCGTGCGCGAGGAGGGGGCGGACCTGACCGTGCGCGGGGGCGGCCACAGCGGAGCCGGGAACGCCGTGGCAGACGACGCCGTCATGATCGACCTGTCCCGGATCGCCGGCGTCCGGGTGGACCCGGCGGCCCGCCGGGTCCACGTGGGAGGCGGCGCGACGTTGGCCGCCGTCGACGCCGCGACCGCGCCGCTCGGGCTGGCCGTGGCCGGCGGCACGGTCAGCCACACGGGCGTCTCGGGCCTCACGCTCAGCGGCGGCCTGGGCTGGCTGACGTCCCAACAGGGGCTGGCGTGCGACAACCTGGTGGCCGCCACCCTGGTCACCGCCGACGGGCGCACCGTGACCGCCTCCGAGGACACCGAACCCGACCTCTTCTGGGCGCTGCGCGGCGCCGGCACCAACTTCGGGATCGTGACCGAACTCGTGTTCGCCCCGCACGAGCTCGACCCGCTGGCGAACGTGGGCATGTTCTTCTGGCGACCTGACGACGCCCTCGAGCCGCTCCGCTTCCTCCGTGAGTACCTGTTCGACCTCCCGGCCGGGGTCACCGGGGCCGTGGTCGGGATGTCCGCGCCGCCGGAGCCGTTCGTGCCCGAGGAGCACCGGGGCGCGCGGGGCGTCGCGGCCATGGTCGCGGGCTGGGGCAGCGCCGAGGAGCACGCCGCGGCGATCCGGCCGCTGCGCGAGCGCAACCCGCTGTTCGAGATGGTCACCCCGATCCCGCACGTGGCGCTGCAGCGGATGCTCGACGACGCCAACCCGTGGGGCATCCGTGCCTACGACAAGGGGCTGAACCTCGACCACCTGAGCGACGAGGCACTCGCGGTCGTCCTCGAGCGGCTCCCCCTCATGCGCTCGCCGCTCTCCTACGTGCCCATGTTCCCGCTCACCGGCAGGTACAGCGAGATCTCCGACGACGCGACGGCGTGGGGCAGTCCCCGACGTCCGCACTGGGCGCTGGCCCTGCTCGCCCTCGCTGCCGACGACCAGACCTACGAGGCTGACCGGGTGTGGGTCCGTGACCTCTGGAACGCCTTGCGCCCCTACGCCCCCGATGACGGGACGTACCTGAACTTCGAGGCCGACACCGACGAGCGGCGGGTGCGCGCCTCCTACGGCGAGAGCAAGTACCGCCGCCTCGCCGAGCTCAAGAGCGCGTGGGACCCGGACAACGTCTTCCGGCACAACCCCAACATCCCGCCCGCCCCGGCCGACATCCCCTCGCCCCGTGAGCCGGTGCCGGCTCCGACAGACGAGGTCGTCCGCTGACCCCGCGCACCCTCGCGGACCTCCTCCCGGCGAAGTGCCGGACGGACACGGGATCGCTCGTCGGGACGTCGCCCGGCTCGCCGGTGACGGCTCGTGCCGAGGTCGGCAGCCCACTCGAGCTCGGCACGGCGATCCCGCCCGGCCGGCGACCGTGGACCCTCGGTGCGGCCACCGGGTCGCCGCCCGCCCGGAGCAGGCGGGCGGCGCGGAGGTCAGACGGCGGCCGGCTGACCCGCGACGATCACGGAGTGCTCACTGACCTCGAACACGTCGTTGATCGCGTTGTCACCGACGAGCTGGTCGAGGACGCCCTCGAGTACCTCGCGGCTCGGCACCCGCCACAGGCACAGGGCCCGGGCGTCGTCTGTCGAGGTGCAGGTCGACAGGAGGTCGACGCCCTCGGGCAGGGTGCCGAGGTCGGCGGTCTCGATCATGTGCTCCCACCGGCCACCGTCCCGGATGGTGTGGATGACTCCGAAGTACACGGCTGCCTCCCTGATCGCGGATGGCTGTGGAACGCAGCACAGGGTGCTCGTGGAACCGGCCCGCGGACAGAGCCCTGGGGCTCTGCTGCGGCCCCCACCCGGGGGATCGGTCCCGGGCGACGACCTCAGCCGCCCGGTCAGGGCAGCCGCGCGAGCAGCGCCCGGGCGAACGCCGCGGCCGCCGGGTCGGCCGGCCGGGACGTCGCGGCGGCGCGCAGCCAGTCCGCCAGCGGCGCGGCCAGCGCGGGGGAGAGGGCCGCGATCCACGCACCGGTCCCGGCCCGCGCCTCGGCCACGTGCTCGGTGCTCCCGTCGGGGAGGTGCGCGACCACCTCGGGGCGGGTCGCCAGCAGCCCGCCGGTCCGCCAGTCGCCGGGAGTCGTCCGGGCGGCGAGCGCCTCGAGCCGGTCGGCCGCCGTCCGCAGCAGCTGCTCGGGGTCCACGGCCGGATGGTGCCCGCCGGGCCGGACCATCGCCGAGCGTCTGGACAGCCCACACCCGGCGGCGGTGGACTACCAGTCCGCACAGGAGGCGCCATGACCGCGGAGCACGTCGTCGAGCCCGCCCGCGCCGGTGCGCGCGGTGCCGCGGACTCCCTCGGATCCCCTCACGCCGCCGGCGGCACCCGGAGCTGAGACTCCACGCTCACCGACAGGAGGACGTCCCGTGGACACCTTCCTCTCCACCGACCTCACCGGCCTGCCCGAGGCCGCTGCGCCCGAGGTGATCGAGCTGCGGAACGACGAGGAGCTGCAGCTGCGCCCCGCGCCGGTCGCCAAGCGGATCGGGGACAACACGGTGCGGATGCTGGCCTACAACGGCTCCATCCCCGGCCCCACGCTGAGGGTCCGGCAGGGCTCGGAGGTCGTCGTGCACGTCACCAACGGCACCGACCTCGACACCACCGTGCACTGGCACGGGCTGCGCCTGGAGAACCGCTACGACGGCGTGCCGCACGAGACGCAGGCACCGATCCCGCCGGGCGGGGAGTTCACCTACCGCATCCAGTTCCCCGACCCGGGCCTGTACTGGTACCACCCGCACGTCCGCGAGGACGTCACCCAGGAGCTGGGCCTCTACGGCAGCATCCTGGTCACCCCGGCCGAGCCGGACTACTGGCCGCCGGCGCACCGCGACGTGGTGCTGACCCTCGACGACCTGCTGCTCGAGGACGGCGCGATCGCCCCGTTCAGCCGCACCGAGACCAACTACGCGGCGATGGGCCGCTACGGCAACGTGATGCTCACCGGCGGGGAGACCGACCCCGCGTTCACCGCGCGGACCGGCGAGGTCGCCCGGCTGTGGCTGACCAACACCGCCAACAGCCGGGTCTTCCGGGTGGCCGTGCCCGGTGCCCGGATGAAGCTCGTCGGTGGCGACAGCGGCCGGGTGGAGCACGAGGAGTTCGTCCCGGACGTGGTGCTGGCCCCGTCCGAGCGGGCGGTCGTGGACGTGCTGTTCGACCGGGCGGGCGAGTTCGCGCTGGAGCACCGCACTCCCAAGCGGACCTACCGCCTGGCGGCGTTCACCGTCACCGGTGAGGTCGCCGAGCCGCCGTTGGCCGACCGGTTCGAGACGCTGCGCACCGCACCGGAGCTGGTGGCCGAGCGGGAGCGGCTCGGCGCGTGGCTGGCCGCGGCGCCCGACGAGGTCCTCGCGATCGTCGCCGAGATGGACGACCCGGCCGCGCCCGCGGCGGGACCGACGAGCTACGCCTGCCCCATGCACGCCGAGGTGGTCAGCGACCAGCCCGGACGCTGCCCGAGGTGCGGCATGAAGCTCATGGCGACCACACCTCCCGTGACGTACGCGTGCCCGATGCACCCCGAGGTGGTCAGCGACGAGCCGGGGCGCTGCCCGAAGTGCGGCATGAAGCTGATGGCGGCCGCCCCCGCCGGGGCGGCCACCGCCGGTCACGACACGGGCCACGGTCACGACGTGGGCCACGGTCACGACACGGGCCACGGGACGGACGCCGCGGAGGCGTCGGAGACGGGCCACGACGCCGCGCACGCGCACGCCCACCACCACGGTCCCGCCACCGCCGACGGGATCGAGTGGGAGGACGAGATGGCCGAGACGAACCGGGCCACCACCACGGAGACGATGCGCTGGAAGCTGCTGGACCGCAGCCCCGGCCGCGACGGGCTCCCCGTCCACTGGCACTTCACCGCCGGCCAGCGGGTCAAGATCCGGCTGGTCAACGAGATGGACTCCGACCACCCGATGCACCACCCGTTCCACGTGCACGGCGCCGGCCGCTTCCTCGTCCTGAGCCGGGACGGGACCGTCGAGCCCAACCTGGTGTGGAAGGACACCGTGCTCATCACGACCGGTCAGACCGTCGACATCCTGCTCGACGTCACCAACCCCGGCCTGTGGATGGCGCACTGCCACATCGCCGAGCACATGCACGCCGGGATGATGTTCAGCTTCACCGTGGACCGCGGAGCGACGCCGTGACCGCCCCGGCCGAACCGTTCGACGTCGTCGTCGTGGGCGGCGGGCAGGCCGGCCTGGCCGCCGCCTGGCACCTGCGCGAGCGGGGGCTGCGCTTCCTGGTCCTGGAGGCCGCGGCGGAGCTCGGGCACACCTGGCGCACCCGCTGGGAGTCGCTGCGGCTGTTCACCCCGGCCGAGCACGACGCGCTGCCCGGCCTGCCGTTCCCGGCGCCGGCCGGCACCTACCCGGGCAAGGAGGCGGTCGCCGACTACCTGCGCGACTACGCCGCCGCCTTCGACCTGCCGGTGCAGCTGGACGCGCGGGTCACCCGGCTCGAACGCACCGACGCCGGTTTCCGGATCGGCACCGCCGATCGCACGTACACCGCCCGGCAGGTCATCGTGGCCACCGGACCGTTCCAGACCCCCTTCGTCCCGCCGCTCGCCGCCGGCCTGGACGCCTCGGTGACCCAGGTGCACAGCTCCGGGTACCGCAGCCCCGAGGCACTGCCCGAGGGACCGGTGCTGGTCGTCGGCGGCGGCAACTCGGGCTTCCAGATCGCCGAGGAGCTGGCCCGGACCCGGCCGGTCGAGCTGTCGGTCGGCTCGGCGTACCCCGCGCTGCCGCAGC
This sequence comes from Geodermatophilus sp. SYSU D01036, assembly GCF_054050435.1. Classification (NCBI taxonomy): domain Bacteria; kingdom Bacillati; phylum Actinomycetota; class Actinomycetes; order Geodermatophilales; family Geodermatophilaceae; genus Geodermatophilus; species Geodermatophilus sp. SYSU D01036. Next base: position 19,484 of record NZ_JBJGZJ010000005.1, read on the forward strand.
GGCTGCTCGGCCGCGACCTGTTCTGGTGGCTGACCCGGCTGCGCCTGTTGCGGGTGACCGCCGGCTCCCGGCTCGGCCGCCGGGTGCAGGCCCGCGGTGAGTTCCTCATCGGCAGCAGCCGGCGCGGCCTGCAGCGGGCCGGCGTCCGCTTCCGGCCGCGGCTGACCGACGCCGCCGGCCGCACCGTCCGGTTCGCCGACGGCAGCAGCGGGGAGGTGGGCGTCGTCGTCTGGGCGACCGGCTACCGGCCCGACCACTCGTGGATCGACGTCCCGGGAGCCCTGCGCGACGGCCGGGTCGTCCACACCCGCGGGATCACCGACGTCCCCGGGCTGTACGTCCTCGGCCTGTCCTGGCAGCACACCCGCGGCTCGGCGCTGCTGGGCTTCGTCGCCGACGACGCCGCCCACGTCGTCGAGGCTGCCGCGAGGAGCAGCGCACCCGTACCCGGACCGCGCGGTGCGCCCGACGCGCAGGCGGCTCCGCACGACCTCCGGCACTGACCGCCGAGCACCGGAAGGGAGACCGCCATGCCCGGCAAGGAGAAGGTCCTCGCGTTCCCGGTCTACCCCGGCGTGACGCCGCTGGACCTCATCGGCCCGCTCACCATGCTGATGGGCCCCGGCATCGGCGGCATGCGGTACCGCACCGTCGTGGTCGGCGAGCGCGCCGAGCAACTGCCCACCGACACGCCGCTGGGGCTGCTGCCGGCCGCCACCTTCGCCGAGGTGCCGGACCCGTGGGCGGTGATCGTGCCCGGCGGCGGGGCGGCCACCCTGACCGCGGCGGAGGACGAGGCGCTGCTGTCCTACGTCCGCTCGGCCGCCGTCGGGGCGCAGGTGGTGGGGTCCACCGGCAACGGGGCTCTCGTCCTGGCCGCGGCCGACCTGCTGCGCGGCGCGCGGGCGGCCGTCCACTGGGCCTTCCGCGAGCCGCTGGAGAAGCTGGGCGCGATCCCCGCCGCCGAGCGGTGGCGGGCTGACGGCCGGCTGCACACCGCCGCCGGCGGCACGGCCGGCATGGACATGGCCCTGTCCCTGCTGGCCCGGATGCGCAGCCGGGCCATCGCCCGGCTGACCCAGCTGTCCGCGGAGTACGACCCGCAGCCGCCGTTCGGCCGGGTGAGGCCCGACCCTGCCGACGACGACCTCGCCCGCGCGCTGCGCGACCCCGGTAGCGCCCCTCCCGGCGGACCTGCACCGGACGAGCGGCTCGTCGCCCTCGTGCTCTACCCGGGGCTGACCGTGCTGGACCTGGTCGGCCCGCTGCAGGTCCTCACCGTGCTGCAACGACTGGCGCCGGGCCACCGCCCCGTGACCGTGTGGGCCCGCCGCGAGCCGGTTCCCACCGACGTCGGCGTACGGGTGCTGCCCGACCGCACGTTCGAGGAGGTCCCGCACCCGGCGATCGTGCTCGTGCCCGGCGGCGCCATGCCCACCATCCGCGCGATGGGCGACCCCCTGGTCCGGGACTACGTGCGTTCCGCCGCCGCCTCGGCCGACCTGGTCACCTCGGTGTGCACCGGCTCGCTGATCCTCGGCGCGGTCGGGCTGCTGGAGGGGCGCGACGCCACCACCAACTGGTTCTACTCCGGGATCCTGGAGGACCTGGGCGCGACGTACCACCGGCGCAGATGGGTCGAGGACGGCAACCTCGTCATGTCCGCCGGGGTCTCGGCCGGCATCGACATGGCCCTGCACCTCGCGGCCCGGCTGACCGACGAGGCCACCGCCCGCCGGGTGCAGCGGGCCCTCGACTACGACCCCCGACCGCCGTGGGGCGGCATCGACTACGACCACATCCCGCCGCTGCCGCGGGCCGTGCGCGGCGCGATCGGGCTGACCGCGCCGGTGGTCGCCGGACGCGCCAGGCGGCTCACCCACGCCGGACGCTGACCCGCGGCCGGACCGGTGTCGCGTCGGGGAGGGGAGGGCGTGACCACCTCCGAGAGCGCGCAGCGCCGCGGCGCGACGGCCGGCGGTATGCGCGGCCTGCGCACGCCGGTCCTCTGGGGCGTGGTGTGGGGCTGCCTGCAGGCCGCGTCGCCGCTGGCCTTCCCCTGGCTCGACGACGCCACCGTCTACGCGATGGGACTCGTCCTCATCGCCGCGGTCTACATCGGGTTCGGCGTGGCCGACGGGCGGGCCAGGGTCATCGCCGTCGAGACCGTCGTCGCCGCCGTCTTCGTCGTCGTCGCCGCGGCGGGGGTGACCGGCTCGGCCTGGCTGCTCGTGGCCGGCCTGGCCGGCCACGGCCTGAAGGACCTCTGGCAGCACCGCACCCGGTTCGTGGCGAACACCCGCTGGTGGCCCCCGTTCTGCGCCGCGGTCGACGTCGTCGCCGCGGCACTCATCGCCGTCGGGATCGTGGCCGACGTCCACCTCGGCTGGTGAGCGGCCGGGAGCCGCGCGCCGGGTCGGGGCAGCCTGGGCGGGCACGACACTCCGGCGCGACGGGGGGAGGACCTGACCGAGGGCTCGGTGCGGAGGTCCGAAGGCCCCCTCCCGCACCGGTGCGCCCGGCGGGAGTGTGGTCCCGTGGAGCGGATCGGCCTGGTCCTCGGTGCGGGCGGGGTGGTGGGCCAGGCGTACCACGCCGGCGTGCTCGCCGCGCTGCAGCACGACCACGGCCTCGACGCCCGGCGCGCCGACCTGGTCGTCGGGACCTCTGCCGGGGCGATCACCGGCGCCCTGCTGCGGCTGGAGGTCTCCGCGACGGACCTGGCCTCCTGGGTCCAACGGCTGCCGCTGACGGAGGACGGCGAGATCCACCGCCGGATGGCCCTGGCCCCGGTCCCCGACCTGCCGCCGATCCGGCCGCTGCACCTGTTGCTGCGCCCGGCCCGACCGCCCACCCGGCACATGGTCCGGCGCGCGGTCGTCCGCCCGTGGCAGTTCCGCCCACTGGCGGCCGGACTCGCCCTCCTCGCCCCGGGGCGCGACTCGATCGAGGAGCGGCTCGCGCCGCTCCGCGGGTCGGGGCGCCCGGAGTGGCCCACCCGGTCCCTGTGGATCTGCGCGGTGCGCCGTCGCGACGGCCGCCGCATCGTGTTCGGCCGGCCCGGGAGTCCCCCGGCGTCGCTCGAGAAGGCGGTCGCCGCCTCCTGTGCGGTGCCCGGCTACTTCGCGCCCGTCGAGATCGGTGGGCACACCTACGTCGACGGCGGCGCGCACTCACCGACCAACGCGGCCCTCCTGCGGGGCTGCGACCTCGTGGTCGTCGTCTCGCCGATGAGCGGGCCGCCGGGGATCCGGCCCGACTTCCACGCCGCCGCCCGCCGCCACGCGGCGCGGCTGCTCCGGCGCGAGATCGCGGCACTGCGGGCCGCCGGGACCCGGGTCCTGGTCTTCTCGCCCGCGCCGGACGAGCAGGAGGTCATGGGGGACGACGTCATGTCCGCCGCCCGCCTCGACGAGGTCGTGCACGCGTCCTCCGCCGCCGCGAGCCGGCGCACGGACACCCCCGAGGCCCGCCGCCTGCTGCGTCTCGCCGCCGAGGCGCTCCGCCGGGCGCCGTCGGGACCCGGGAGCCGTCCGGTGCCGGACACCGGCACTCCGTCCCGGGGCACCCCGCCGGTCAGCGGGCAGGTGACGGTCCCGCTGCACCGTCCCGACGGCGACGTCCACCCGTGGACCGGCACGGCCGCCGATCGCAGCGGCGTCGCGGGCTCCGCCGAGGGTGCGCCGTCGGCGACGGCGTAGCGTCCGGGGCGGCGCCGGCGAGGACAGCCGGGACGAACGGGACGTCCGGCCAGGGCGTCACGCGGCAGTGAGCCGCCGCCGGGGCGACCCCGGTGCCAGCAGACGGAATCCCGTGACCAGAGACGAGCAGGACGCCTCCGCGACGCCTCGTCCGCGGAGGCGTGCCGCGGCGCTCGACCCGTCCGTGCAGCGGCTGTTGCGCTCGGTCGCCGACCTGGCCAGGAGGGTGCTGCCCGACGTCGCCGAGACCTCGGTGACGCTGGTGGTGGAGAGCCGACCGGGCACCGTGGCGAGCACCGGCCCGCCGGCCACCGACCTCGACGGGAGCCAGTACGCCGCCGGTGCCGGGCCGTGTCTGCACGCCGCCTGTGAGGGGGAGCCCGCCGAGGTCCCCGACACGCGGACCGAGCGCCGATGGCGGGCCTATGCCGGGTGCGCCGTCGACCACGGGGTGCTGTCGTCCCTGTCGGTCCCGCTCGACCTCGACGGCGACGGGCGGCGGACCGGCTCACTGAACGTCTACGCCCGTCGGCCGCACGCCTTCGACACCGACGCCCGCCGTTCCGCCGTCCGCCGCTTCGCGGACCTGGCCGCCACCGTCGTCCGCGGCCGGCCGGGACACGGCGGAACCGCACTCCGGGAGACCGCGCCCGTGGCCGACCCGCGCTCCCTCGTGGACGCCGGGCGGCGGGTCCGCGCCGAGGTCGTGCGGCTGCAGGCCCGGCGGCGGGTGCTGCGCGCCCGGCTCGCCGCGACCGACACCCGCGTCGCCGCGACGCTGGAGCAGATGGCGCTGCGGGCCGCCGCTCGCGGCCGGCTCGCCGAGGCCGACCGGTTGCGGCGGCTCGCAGCCGCCGCGCGCGCCGACGCCGTCCGCACCCGTGGCTCTGCGAGTCCCTGACCCCGGTGACGCGGGGCGGCCCGGGGACGGCGGCTCAGGCGGGGGAGGGCAGGGTCCGTGCGAGTGCCGCGGTGAGCGTCAGCCGGAGGTCGAGCAGGTCGTCGAGCGCCTGCTGGGCCGCCTGGCACAGGGTGAAGCCCTCGCCGCTCGGGGAGTTGCGGAACCCGTCGCGGGCGGTGCCGAGCTCCTGGTAGGCGACCGTGATGCGGCGGTCGACGTCGGGGACCTGGGGACGAGGGAGCGACACGTCGCCTCCTCCTGCGGATCGGTGATGCCGGGAGGGGGTTCCCGGTCGTCCGTGCGGCGCTCTACCCACCCGGGGCCGTGCGCACGCACGTCCCGCCGCGCGGGCACGGGCACCCGGACGGGGAACGCCGCCGGGGAGTGTCGGTGCCGTCCCTACGGTGAGGAGCGTGACCCGTCGCACCGCCCCGTCCTGCCCCCACTGCGCCGGGTCCCCGCGCGCGGTCCCGCTCGTCATCGGGCTGCCCTCCGCGGAGGCGTTCGACGCGAGCGACCGCGGCGAGGTCGTGCTGGGCGGGTGCCTGATGACCGAGGGCGAGCCGCTGCCCGACCGGGCCTGCCCGGAGTGCCGGCAGCCGCTGCGCTGATCCCGCGCGGGGTCAGCCGATCCCGCACTCGTCGCGCAGGTAGGCCTCGACGTTCGCGCTCGCCGTGTCCAGCCCGCTCCCGGCCTCCTCGAGCGCGGCGACCGAGTCCCCGTCGGTGAGGTCCAGGTCGGCCACCGCGTCCGCCATCCGGTCCAGGCCGGCCTGCATGGTCTCCCAGTCGGCGGCGATCTCCTCCGGTGGGTCGACGTCCCGCATCTCCTCCCCGAGCTGACGGAAGACCTCGGGGAGCGAGGCGTCGCCCTCGACCTCCGCGAGGGCGTCCTCCACCCGCTGGTCGAGGTCGGCGGCCCGGGCGCAGAAGTCCTCCCCGGCCGCCGTGTCCTCCGCCGTGTCCTCCGCGGGGGAACTGGTCGCCGGGGTGTCGGCCGCCGAGCCGCCGTCGCCCGAGCCGCCGTCGTCACCGGAGCACGAGGCGAGCAGGACGACGCCGAGGACCGCGGCCACCCCGGCCCGGACAGGACGCAGCTGCTGGCGCATGGACCGACCGTCCCGCGACCGGCGGCCCGGGGGCAGGGTCGAAGGACCGCCCCGGGGCGAGCGAGGTCACAGGAGGATCACGGCCGATCGGGTTCCGTTGCCGACGGTGGGCGCCGATGACACCTGCGGTCACCCGGGGATCCGCTCAGTGACGAGGGACCCGAGCCGGTGGAGCGCCGTCTCCCGGCCGGTGGCCGCGCCCCTCGCTCGCCCTCCCGAATGGATCCCCGCACCGCCATGCCCGCCGTCCTCGGCATCGTCGCGTCCACCCTCAGCATCGCCGTCGTCTGGCCCCAGGTCTGGCTCTCCTGCCGGCACGGCCGCACCCGGGGGCTGTCGCCCACGGGCAGCTGGCTGGCCGTCGCGCTGAACCTGGCCTGGCTGACCTCCGGCCTGCTGGCGCACGACCCGGCCCAGGTGGTCACCAACGCCGTCGTCGGCGCGGGCAACGCCGCGGTGCTCGCCGCCCTGCTGCTCACCCGGCCGGCGCAGCGCACCCGGCGGGTCCTCGCTCGCACCGCTTCCGGCGCCGCCGCGCTGGCCGCCCTGGCCGGGAGCTGCCTGGTCGCGGTGGACCTCGGCGCCGCGCCGGCCGCGGCCGCCGCCGTCCTCGCCGCCGTGGCCGCGGTCGTCGGCGCCGCCGCCGCGGTGCCGCAGCCGCTGGGCCTGCTGCGCGACCGCACCCAGGACGTCTCCGGGCTCTCGCCGGTGCGGTGGTGGCTCGGCGCCGGGTCCTGCGCCGCCTGGACCGGGTACGGCCTCGCGGCGGGACAGCAGGCGATGGCGCTGTCGGCCGCGGTGGGGCTCGCGTGCGCCCTCGTCACGTGCGCGGTGCTCGCCGCCCGCCGGACGCCGGCGCCGGTCGTCCCGCTGCCGGTCCGCCGCCCGGTCCGCCCCGCCGAGCCGCGCCCGGTGCTGGCCGCCGCGGCCTGAGGACGCCGCCCGGGCGAGGATCGGGCGTCGTCCGCACCCACCCCGAGGAGTTCCGTTGAGCCCGAGCCCCGTCGCCGTCACCGGCTCGACCGGACAGGTCGGGGGCCGGGTCGCCCGCCGGCTGTCCGCCGCCGGCGTCCCGCAGCGCCTGCTGGTCCGCGACCCGTCCCGCGCGCCGCGGCTGCCGGGTGCGACCGCCGTCGTCGCGCCGTACGCCGACGGCGACGCCGTCCGCCGGGCGCTGGAGGGCGTGGGGACGGTGTTCATGGTGTCGGCGTCGGAGTCCGCCGACCGGGCCGACCAGCACCGCGCCTTCGTCGACGCCGCCGCGGCCGCCGGCGTGCGGCACCTGGTCTACCTGTCGTTCCAGGGCGCCGCCCCGGACGCGACCTTCACCCTCGCCCGCGACCACTGGGCCACCGAGGAGCACGTCCGCGCCCGCGGGCTGCGGTCCACGTTCCTGCGTGACGCGCTCTACGCCGACTTCCTGCCCGGCCTGGTGGGGGAGGACGGCGTCATCCGCGGCCCGGCCGGTGACGGGCGGGTCGCCGCGGTCGCCCAGGACGACGTCGCCGACGCCGCGGTCGCCGTCCTCCGCGACCCCGCCGCGCACGCCGGGCGCACGTACGACCTCACCGGGCCGGAGGCGCTGACGCTGACCGAGGTCGCGGAGACGATCACCGCCGTCACCGGCCGCCCGGTCCGGTACCACGCGGAGACCGTCGAGGAGGCCTTCGCCTCCCGCGCCTCCTACGGCGCCCCCGGCTGGCAGGTCGAGGCCTGGGTGTCGACGTACACCGCGATCGCGGCTGGTGAGATGGCCGCCGTGAGCAGCGCCGTCCCCGACCTGACCGGTTCCCCGGCCACCACCTTCGAGCAGCTGCTGCGGGCCACCGCGTGAGCCTGGCGATGCGCGCGGTGGCGGGGTACCTGCGGCTGACCGCCAAGCCGCGGATGGCCACCGCCGGGCGCGCCCGGCAGCGGATGGCCGCCCCCGGCGCGCCCGCCCCGGTGCCGGACGCGCTGCGCCGGCGGCACGAGGTGGCCACCCGGCTCGTCGAGGGCCGTGAGGTGCACACGGTGGCCCCGCGCGGCGGCGGGTCCGGTCGGGTCGCCGTCTACCTGCACGGCGGCGCCTACGTCGCCGGGATGGCGCCGCAGCACTGGGCGCTGGTCGGGCGGCTGGCCGACGCCGGCGTCCGGGTGGTGGTGCCCGACTAGGGCCTCGCGCCGCGGTGCACGTACCGCGACGCGTACCGCCTGCTCGACGCGGTGTACCGCGACCTCGGCGACGACGTCGTCCTCGCCGGCGACTCCGCCGGCGGTGGGCTGGCCCTCGGCTTCGCCCAGACCCTGCTCGGCACCGGCCTGCCGCAGCCGCGGCGGCTGGCGCTGATCGCGCCGTGGCTGGACCTGGCGCTCACCGGGCCCGGTGTGGCCGACGCCGAGGCCCGGGACCCGTGGCTGTCCAGCGCCGGCCTGGCCGAGACCGGCCGCGCGTGGGCCGGCGGCGACGACCCGGCCGACCCGCGGCTCAGCCCGGTCCACGGCCCGCTCGCCGGGCTGCCGCCGGTGCGGGTCTGGATCGGCACCCGCGACCTGCTCCACCCCGACGTGGTGCGCCTGCGGGACCGGGCCGTCGCCGAGGGGGCGCAGGTGGACGTGACGGTCCGCCCGGGCGCCGTCCACGTCTACCCGCTGACGCCGACCCCCGAGGGCCGGGCCGGGACGCGGGAGGTCGTCAGGGCGGTGGCCGGGGACTGACCCGCCGCGCCGTTCCGCCGCGAGCGGAAGAATTGCGCGAATGGTGAAACCGGACCATTCGGGGGCGCCTTCCTGTCGCGTTCCCGATTGACTGCGGCGGTCCGATCCCGGTGGCCCAGGAGGTACCGACCGTGCAGACCTCGACCGGCTCCCCGTCCCTGCACGACGCCGTCGCCGACCGCCTGCTGCGCGAGCGCATCGTCGTGCTCGGCAGCGAGGTCGACGACGACGTCGCCAACCGCCTGTGCGCGCAGATGCTGCTGCTCGCGGCCGACGACCCGCGCCGCGACGTCCACCTCTACGTCAACTCACCCGGCGGCTCGGTGACCGCCGGGATGGCCGTCTTCGACACGATGCAGGCGATCGGCTGCGACGTCGCCACCTACGCGTTCGGGACGGCGGCCTCGATGGGGCAGTTCCTGCTGACCGCCGGCACGCCGGGCAAGCGGTTCACGCTGCCGCACACCCGGATCCTCGTGCACCAGCCCTCGGGCGGGCTCGGCGGCACGCAGTCCGACGTCGCCGTCCAGGCCGAGGCGCTGCGCCGGCTGAAGCGGGACGTCGACGAGTTGCAGGCGCTGCACACCGGGCAGACGGTCGAGCAGGTCGAGCGGGACTCCGACCGGGACCGCTGGTTCACCGCGCAGGAGGCCGTGGCCTACGGGCTGGTCGACCACGTCGTCGCCTCGGCCGCGGCGCTGCCCGGCCCGGCACTGGTCCCCGCCGGCTGGGGCGTGCCGTGACCGACTGGCTCACCGCGACCCTCGACGACGCCCGCGCGGCCGAGCTCCGGCGGTCGGTGCGGCACCACCGTCGGGTCGCCGCCGCGGCCCGGCGACGCCGCGCCCGCCGGCTGGCCGCCCGTGCGGCCGCCCTCGCCGAGCGCTCCGCCGTCCTCGCCGCCCGGGCGGCGCTCCTGTCGTCCGGACCCCGCGCGGAGGCGCGGTCGGACGCCGGGGCGGACCGGTCACTGACGGCCTGAGCTGCGTCTTCGTCCTGTGGATGTGTTGCTGCTCGTCGTCTTCGAACGTATGATCGAACACGTGGACGACGTGCTGACCGCTCCGTTGCCGGTGGCGCCGGCGATCGGGATGTCGTCCGGGCCGCTGGGTGTCGTGCAGGCCGCGGACCGGAACATCGCCCGGCAGACGGCGCTGCGGGCGCGGGCGGTGGCGGAGTTCGCGGCGTCCCGGCCGTCCTCGGGGGACCGTCCGCAGGATGCGCCGGGCGCGATGTCGGCCGAGCGGTGGGCGGCGCGGCCGGAGGTGCTGCGGCCGGTGAGCGAGTGGGCCACGCAGGAGCTGGCGGTGGCGCTGTCGCTGTCCTCGGAGGCGGCGCAGGCGCTGCTGGAGCGGTCGCTCACGCTGGTGCACCGCCTGCCCGCCACCCTTGATGCTCTCGAGGCCGGCGCGCTGCACCCGGGGCACCTGTGGCCGCTGCTGGACGAGGTCGCGCCGATCACCGACGACACGGTGCGCGCCGGCCTGGAGCGGGACCTGCTGGCGTGGGCAACGGGGCGGGTGACCACGCCGGCGCAGCTGGGCGACAAGGCGCGGCGGGAGGTGCTCCAGCGGGGCGCCCGCGCGGCCGCCGACCGGCTGGCCAGGGCGGTGCGGGAGCGCGGGGTGTCCGCCCGGCCCGACCGGACCGACGGGATGAGCGTGGTCGGCGCGCTGCTCACCACGCCGGAGGCGGCGGCGTTGGTCAAGGCGCTCGGCGCGTACGCGGACGCGCTGCCCGACGACGGCCGCACCCGGGGGCAGAGGATGGCCGACTGCCTGCTCGACCTCGTTCTCCGCCCCGGCGAGCACGGGCTGCCGCCGGTGCAGGTGCGGCTGGACGTCGTGGCGCCGGTGGGTGCGCTGCTGGGTGGCGACCAGCCGTGCCAGATCGACGGGCAGGTGGTGCCCGCGGAGGTGGTCCGCGCCCTGCTCACCGCCCTCACCGGCACCCCTCTGGTCACTGGCACTGAGCCCAAGGGGACCGATCCCGAGGCCATCGAGTCCGAGATCAGCGCTCCGGAGGCCACCGCCCCGACCGCGGACGGCGGAGTCGACAACTCGACAAGCGGCTCCTCGGCGACCGTCCCTACGCCGGCCGACACCACAGCGACCGACGCCGCACCGGTCGAGTTCGCCACCGACGCCGATGACTGGCCGCTGCTCGGTCTCACTGCGGCCGACATCGCCCACTACGAGTCCGAGGCCGACGAGCTGTCCGCCTGGTGGGACCGGATGGAGGCCCGGGTGCTGGCGGGGGAGTTCGACGACCGCCCGGTGTCGTGTCCCGTCGACGAGGAACCACCACCGGGCCTCGTCCCACCGCCGGACGAATCTCCACCGCCCGACGACTCAGCGCCTCCGCCGACCGACTCCCCACCGCGTGCGGCCGTGCCCGAGGGCTGGTGGGCGCGCGCCGACCGCGCGGTCGACGACGCCGGCGACGCCGTCCTGGCTGCGCGGCGGGCGCTCGGTCACGCCGCCCGGATGGTGGCCACCGCCGAGCGCGCCGCCACCGCCGACGAGACCGTCTGGACGCACAGTCCCGCCGGCCGGGTCACCGCCGCACCCGACGCCCTGACCGCGCTGGGTGCGGCCACTCAGTCCGGCCGTGAGGCGCTGGCGGGACTGCTGCGGCGCACCGCCGGCGGCGGCCTGGCCGACCGGCCCCGCCTGGTCCTCACCGACGCGCTCACCGGCGCGCTACTTACCCTCACCGACCTGCCCGCCCTGCACCGCGCGGACAGGACCGGCACCGGGCTGAGCGTGCCCGGGCCGTCCGCCGGCTACCACCCCGGCGCGGCGCTGGACCGGCACGGCCGGGCGCGGGACCGGCGCTGCCGGTTCCCCGGCTGCCGCCGCCGCACCGGCCACCTCGACCACGCGATCCCCTGGCCGGCCGGGCCGACCGCCGCGCCCAACCTGGCCGGCTACTGCGCCGGCCACCACCGCGGCAAGCACCAGGCCCCCGGCTGGCACCACCGCCTGGCCCCCGACGGCACCCTCACCGTCACCACCCCCACCGGCCTGACCGCGACGACCACCCCACCGCCCTACTGACGCCCTCCTGAAGTGGCGCCGGGAATGTCCCGGCGGACGGTGCGTTGGAGCAGGTGCCGGTCCGGTCCATGCCCCCGGGCCTCACCCCCCGCCGCTGCGAGCGGCCACTCGCCGAGAGGCGGCTGTCGGGCCGGCGCTGCACGACCCGGCCGCCCGGAACACCAGGACCGGGCGGCCGTCCGCGTCCGGGGACCGGCCGGGGACGTGCCAGGGTGGCGGGCGTGCGTGTCCTCGTCACCGGCAGCTCCGGCCACCTGGGCGAGGCGCTGGTCCGCGTGCTGCGCGCCGCCGGTGAGGACGTCGCCGGGCTGGACCTGCTGCCCTCGCCGTGGACCGACGTCGTCGCCTCCGTCACCGACCGCACCGCCGTCCGGGACGCGCTCGCCGGCGCCGACGCGGTGCTGCACACCGCCACGCTGCACAAGCCGCACGTCGGCACGCACGGCCGGCAGGAGTTCGTCGCCACCAACGTCACCGGCACCCTCGCCGTCCTCGAGGAGGCGGCGGCCGCGGGCGTCGGACGCGTGGTGGTCACCAGCACGACCAGCGCCTTCGGTCGCGCGCTGACCCCCGCGCCCGGTGAGCCCGCCGCGTGGGTCACCGAGGCCGTGCCGCCGCGGGTGCGCAACGTCTACGGCGCCACCAAGGTCGCCGCCGAGGACCTCTGCGAGCTCGTCGCCCGCGACACCGGCCTGCCCGTCGTCGTCCTGCGGACCTCGCGGTTCTTCCCCGAGGGCGACGACAGCGACGACGTCCGCACCGCCTACGCCGACGACAACGTCAAGGTGAACGAGCTGCTGTACCGGCGGGTGGACCTCGCCGACGTCGTCTCCGCCCACCGCGCCGCCCTCGACCGCGCGCCGGCGCTCGCGTTCGGCCGCTACGTCGTCAGCGCCACCACGCCGTTCGGCCGGGACGACCTGGTACAGCTGCGCACCGACGCCCCGGCCGTCGTCGAACGGCTCTTCCCCGACGCCCCGGCGCTCTACGAGCGGTTGGGCTGGCGGCTGTTCCCCTCGATCGACCGCGTGTACGTCAACGCCGCCGCCCGCGCCGACCTCGGCTGGACGCCCGAGTGGGACTTCCGCGCCGCCCTCGACGCGCTCGCCGCCGGCCGCCCGCCGCGCAGCGAGCTGGCCCGGACGGTCGGCGCGAAGGGGTACCACGCCGTCCCGACCGGCCCCTACACCGTCCGCTGACCGGGGGACTCCAGCACCACGACGTCGTCCTCGTGCAGGCCGGAGGCCACCACCGTGCCGCCGCGCTCGGCGACCGCGGTGACGAAGCCGTAGCCGGCGTCGGTGGCGCGCAGGTCGTGCACCCGGCGCCCGTCGGCGGGGTCGAACGCCATCACCCAGGCGATCGGTGTCGCCTCCGGCCGCACCCGCTCCGGCACGTTCCACAGCAGCAGCCGCAGCACGCCCGGCAGGGGCAGCAGCCGGTCCAGCAGCGCGTTGCGCGGCGCCGCGATCGCCACCCACAGCAGCCCGTCGCTGCCGAGCGAGGCGTTGTCGGGGAACCCGGGCAGGTTCTCCACCAGCGGCTCGGTGGTGCCCGCCCGCTCGCCGGTGAGCCAGTGGCGCAGCACCCGGTAGCGAGCCGTCTCGGCCAGCAGCAGGTGCGAGCCGTCGGGCGCGCGCACCAGCCCGTTGGCGAAGCCGAGCCCGGACAGCACCGTCGTCACCGTGCCGTCGGGGTCCCGCCGGACCAGCCGCCCGGTGGCCGAGTGCTCGAACAGGTCGCCCAGGTGGTGCTCGACGTCCCACCGGCCGGTCGACGTCGTGAACCACACCGTGCCGTCCGGCGCCGCGACGACGTTGCTCGCGAACGTCACCGGCTCCCCGTCGACCTCGGAGACCAGCACCTCGACGCCGCCGTCGGGGAACACCCGCAGCAGCCCGCGGTCGTGGTCGCAGACGAGCACGCTGCCGTCGGCGCACGGCTCCACCCCGAGCGGGCGGCCGCCGGTGCGCCCGATCAGCGTGCGCTCCCCGGTGCGCGGGTCGATCCGCACGACGCTGCCGTCGCGCAGCCCGGTGACCACCAGGCCGGCGTCGTCGAAGAGCACGTCCTCGGGGCCGGAGTCGCCGGTCGGCAGCCGGCGGGCGACGCGGAACGGCGCGGTCGGCCCGGGGTCGGCGAACGCCGGCGGGGTCCAGCGGCGCGGCCGGATGCGGCGGCGGGTGAGCAGCGGGCTGCCGACCTGCGCCGCGGCGCGGTCGGGGGTGAGCCGGCCGGCCCGCCGGATGACCGCCAGGCAGCGCCGCTCGAGCAGCCGGACGGCGAGGCCGAAGGAGCGGAACGCCGGGTTCGTCGTCTGCCCCGCCCGGTAGCGCGCCCACACCTGCTGGGCGATGACCGCGACGCGGAACAGGCCGAACACCTCGTACCAGGCCCACTCGGCGTTGGTGACCCGCTGCCCGGTCCGCGCGCTGTAGTACGCGACGACCTGCTCGCGGGTCATCATCCCGGGCAGCGTCGTGGGCTGGCGGCTGAACCGGCGCATCAGCGGGCCGTCGTCGGCCTGGATCCAGTAGCCGAGCGCGCTCGCGAGGTCCATCAGCGGGTCGCCGACGGTGGCCAGCTCCCAGTCCAGCAGCCCCACCGGGCGGGTGGGGTCGGCGGGGTCGAGGACGACGTTGTCGAACCGGAAGTCGTTGTGCACCAGCGTGTGCGGCCGGTCGGCGGGCTGGTGCTCGGCCAGCCACGCGGTCACCCGGGCGAAGGCCGGCACGTCACGCGTGCGCGCCCGCGCGTAGCGCTTCGTCCAGTTCTCGACCTGGCGGCGCACGTAGCCGGGGCCGCGGTCGAGGTCGGCCAGCCCGGCGGCCCGCACGTCCACCGCGTGCAGGTCGACCAGCAGGTCGACGACGTTGCGGCACAGCCGCGCGACCTGCTCGCGGTCCAGGTCCACGCCCGGCGGCAGCGAGCGGCGGGGGATCGGCCCCTCGACCCGCCGGACGACGGAGAACGGCGTGCCGACGACGGCGGTGTCCTCGCACAGCGCGACCGTCCGCGGCACGTGGGGGAGGACCCGGCCCAGCGCGTCCTGGACGCGGTACTCGCGGGCGACGTCGTGCGCGGTGCCGGTGTGCTCCCCGCGCGGCGGGCGGCGCAGCACCAGGTCGCCGTCGGGGTAGCGCAGCAGGTAGGTCAGGTTGGAGACGCCGCCGGCGAACTGGCGCACCTCGGGGACGGCGGACAGGTCGACGCCGGCCCGCGCGGGGTCGGCGTGCGCGGCCAGCCAGGCGGCGACGGCGGCGACGTCGAAGGCGTCCTCGGCCCGGACGGGGCGGGCGTCGGTCACGAGAGCCGCCGCACGACGGAGAGCGGCAGGACCCGCATCGCGACGCCGATCGGCCCCCACGGCCAGGCCGGCACGTACGCCTTCGCCTTCCGCGCCTCGATCGCCCCGACCATCGCCCGCACGCCGGTCTCGGTGTCCACCATGAACCGGGTGGCCTGCTGCACGTGCTCGTTCATCTCCGACCGGATGTAGCCGGGGTAGACCACCGACACGTCGACGCCGGGGATCCGCTCGGAGCGCAGCCCCTCCGCGAGCGCGGCGACGCCCGCCTTGGTCGCGGCGTAGGTGGTCATGCTCCTGCGCATCCCGCGCAGCGCGGACATCGACGAGACCAGTACCAGATGGCCGCGGCGCTGCCGGCGGAACACCTCCAGCGCCGCCTCGCACTGCGCCAGCGCGCCGACGAAGTTGGTCATCGCCGTCTCGCGGTTGGCGCCGGCGCGGCCGGTGCCGAGCGGGGCGCCCTTGCCCAGGCCCGCGTTGACGACCACCCGGTCGAGCCCGCCGAACGCCTCGTCGAAGCGGCGGAACACCGCGGGCACGGCGTCGGCGTCGGTGACGTCGAGCGCCGCCGTCTCCACCCGCCGGCCGGTCGCCGTCCGGATCCCGTCCGCGAGGGTGTCCAGCCGGTCGGTCCGGCGGGCGCACAGCGCGAGGTCCCAGCCGCGGGCGGCGAACTGGCGCGCCATCTCCGCGCCCAGCCCGGAGCTGGCCCCGGTGATCACGACGACGCCCGGGCGGGCTCCGAGAGGGGACGGGGAACCGGGGGAGGCAGAAGGCACCCGGGCACGCTAGTTCCGGCCGGTACCGGGCCGGTGTCCGGGGCTCAGGTGCGGACGGTGGGGCGCACCTGCGCCAGGACGAACCCGGCGACGACGTCGTGCACGGCGTCGCGGTCGTGCTCGTTGAGGACGTCGTGCAGGTCGCCCGGGAAGGTGCGGAGGGTGGCCCGCGGCAGCCGCGCGACCAGGGCGCGGGAGTTCGCCAGCGGGACGACCGGGTCGGCCTCGCCGTGCAGGACCAGCGTCGGGACATCGGGCCGGCCCGCGGCGAGCCCGTCGGCCACCGCGGACCAGGAGCGGACCACCGCCTCCAGGGTCTGCCGGGGCACCGGCCCGCGGTTGACCAGCGGGTCGGTGCGCAGCGCCTCCAGGTAACCGGGGTGGGTGCTGAACACCTCCGCCGGGTCCGGCGGCTCGACCTCCGCGACGTCGTCGGCGAGCAGCGCCTCGATGACCGGCACGGGTCGGGCCGGCGGGTCGGAGACGACCAGCGCCTCCGCCACGTCCGGGGACCGCTGGGCCAGCAGCAGCGCGGCCACGCCCCCGCCGGAGTGCCCCATGAGCACCAGCGGGCGGCCGGGGTGCCGGGCCCGGGCGATCGCGGCCAGCGTGCGGAGGTCGTCGGCCTGGTCGTCCCGGCTGAGCATGAGGTCGCGCTCGCCGTCGCTGCGGCCGTGGCCTATGGCGTCCAGGGCGTGCACGGCGATCCCGTCGGCGGCCAGCCGCCGGCCGAGGGGCGCGTAGAGGCCCAGGTGCTCGCCGAAGTCGCCGTGGTGGAGGACGACGACCGCGCGGGCCTCGCCGTCGGGGAGCCAGGCGTCGTGGTGCACGCGGCCCCGGGTGCCGTCGAAGAAGGGCATCGCGCCCCTCCCTCCGGGTCGGGCGGACGGGCCCCCGCGCGGGTGATCGTCCTCGCCGCCGCCCCGGTACAGCGGGGTCCCGCCGCCGGCCCGGGGAGGGGACGGCGCTGCGTCACCCGGGGCGCCCGGTTCGGCTCCGCGCGTGCCGGGCAGGATCGTCGTCATGACGTATGCCGCAGCCGAGGGCCGCTACGACTCGATGACCTACCGCCGGACCGGCCGCAGCGGCCTGGACCTCCCGGCGATCAGCCTGGGACTGTGGCACAACTTCGGCGACGACGTGCCGCTGGACCGCCAGCGCGCCATCCTCCGCCGGGCCTTCGACCTGGGCATCACGCACTTCGACCTGGCCAACAACTACGGCCCGCCCTACGGCAGCGCGGAGACCAACTTCGGCCGCCACCTGCGCGACGACTTCCGCCCCTACCGCGACGAGCTGGTGCTCTCCACCAAGGCCGGCTGGGACATGTGGCCCGGCCCCTACGGGCAGGGCGGCGGCTCGCGGAAGTACGTGCTCGCCAGCCTCGACCAGTCGCTGCGGCGGATGGGCGTCGACTACGTCGACGTCTTCTACTCCCACCGGCCCGACCCGACGACGCCGCTCGAGGAGACGATGGGCGCGCTGGACACCGCCGTCCGGTCGGGGAGGGCGCTCTACGCCGGCATCTCCTCCTACTCGCCGGAGGACACCGCGAAGGCCGCGGCGATCCTCGCCGACCTCGGCACGCCGCTGCTGATCCACCAGCCCAGCTACTCGATGCTCAACCGCTGGATCGAGACCGAGGGCCTGCTCGACACCCTCGCCGACGTCGGCGCCGGCTGCATCGCGTTCTCGCCGCTGGCGCAGGGGATGCTCACCGACAAGTACCTCGGCGGGATCCCCGAGGGCTCGCGGGCCAGCCAGGGCAAGTCGCTCTCGCCGGACCTGCTCACCGACGAGGCGATCACGCACGTCCGCGCGCTGGGCGAGCTGGCGGCCGAGCGCGGGCAGTCGCTGGCGCAGATGGCGCTGGCCTGGGCGCTGCGCGACCCGCGGGTGACCAGCGTGCTCATCGGCGCCAGCAGCGTCGCCCAGCTCGAGCAGAACGTCGGCGCGCTGGAGCGGCTGGACTTCAGCGACGAGGAGCTCGCCCGCATCGACCGGCACGCCGTCGACGCCGGCATCGACCTGTGGGAGGGCGCCCGCACCGCCTGAGACCGTCGCCGGTCGCCCCTAGCCTCCGTGCATGGACACCCGGGTGGTGGCGTGGCGGCGGACCGACGAGGACACCGGGCACAGCCTGGCCCGCGTCGAGCGGCACGACGGCGGCTGGCTGGCCCACGGCACCGAGGTGCTGGCCGGCCCGGGGACCCTGCTCGCCTGCACGTTCCGCGTGCGGCTCGACGCGGCGTGGGCGACCCGCGCGGTCGAGGTCTCGTCGGTGTCCGCCGCCGGGGAACGCCGCCTGGCCCTGTCGGCGGACGACCGCCGCCGGTGGACCGTCGACGCCGAGCGCGCCCCGGAGCTCGACGGGTGCGTGGACGTCGACGTCGCCGCCACCCCGCTGACCAACACCTTCCCGATCCGGCGGCTGGCGGACCTCGCCGTGGGCGAGGAGGTCACCACGCCGGTCGCCTGGGTCGACGTGCCGGCGCTCGGGGTGACGCGGGTCGACCAGACCTACCGCCGGCTGGGCCCGCTGCGGTGGCGGTACGCCGACGACGCGCACGGCGCCTTCGAGCTCACCGTCGACGGCGACGGCCTGATCGTCGACTACACCGGCATGGCCACGCGCGTCGCCGGCTGACCGCGCTCAGGCGCCGGTCAGGACGACGCGGTTGCCGTCGGGGTCGCGCAGCCGCACGACGCGGCTGCCCCCGCCGGGCTCGGGACCGTCGTGCGCGACCCCTGTGGCGGTGAGGTCCCGCGCGGTCGCGTCGAGGTCGGCGGCGCCGATCACCATCGTCGAGCGGCCGCTGCGCTCCGGCTCGCGCCACACCTGGACGCCGGCGGAGTCGGTGAGGTGCCACTCGAGCAGGCCGTCCATCGGGCGGCTGTCGGGCTCGCGGCCGAACAGCGCGGCGTACCAGCGCTCGGCGCGGTCGAGGTCGGCGACGGTGGCCTGGGCGAGCACGCTGGTGGCGTGCATGAGGACCTCCTCGGGGTCGGTTCCCCAGGGGAGACCGGCCGGACGCCGCGGACTCATCGGTCCGGCGTCACCGGTCCCGGCCGCGCGCCTCCGCCGCCGCCAGGCCCGTGGCCAGGCGGCCGTCGGGGTCGAGCCGTTCCAGCAGCGCCCCGGCGACGTCGGCGAGCTGGCCCACCTGCTCCGGCGTCAGCGCGTCGATGACGTGCTCGCGCACCGTGGCCAGGTGCCCCGGCGCGGTCTCGCGCACCTTGGCCCAGCCGGCGTCGGTGAGCCGGGCGTTGGTGGCCCGCCCGTCGTACGGGCACGGCGCCCGCTCGACCAGGCCGCGCTCCTCCAGCCGCCGCACGACGTGGGAGAGCCGGGGGAGGGTGGCGTTGGTGCGGGTGGCCAGCTCGGTCATCCGCAGCGTGCGCTCCGGCGCCTCGGACAGCATCGCGAGCACGTGGTAGTCGAAGTGGGTCAGCCCGGCGTCGCGGCGGAGCTGGCCGTCGAGGACGCCGGGCAGCAGCTCGACGACGGCGACCAGGCGCAGCCAGGCCCGCATCTCGTCGTCGTCCAGCCACCGGGGTTCCACGACGACATCGTCCCACCCGGGTGCTTGTTGCTTCAACCAATGCAGGCTAGGGTCGTCGGTTGTAGGTACAAGTGACGTGGAGGCCGCAGTGACCCTCTCCCTCGACCCGGACCTGGTGTCCCCGGTCCCCTCGGCGACGGTGCGCACCCGGGTGACCGTGCCGCTGCGCTTCGCCGACGGGTACGCCACGACGGCCGAGGTGGTGACCTTCGACGGGCTGGCCGACGGCCGGGAGCACCTGCTGCTCGGGCTCGGCGACTGGCGCGGCGCGCTGGCCCGCTCCGCGGCCGGCGGGGAGGCGCCGCTGGTGCGCCCGCACAGCGAGTGCCTCACCGGCGACGTCCTCGGCTCGGAGCGGTGCGACTGCGGCCCGCAGCTGCGCGAGGCGGCCGAGCGGATCGCGGACGAGGGCGGCTTCCTGCTCTACCTGCGCCAGGAGGGCCGCGGCATCGGCCTGTACGCCAAGCTCGACGCCTACGCGCTGCAGGACGCGGGTCTGGACACCTACGAGGCCAACCGGGCGCTGGGCCGCGGCGAGGACGAGCGCGACTACACCGCCGCCGCGCAGATGCTGCAGGCCCTCGGTGCCGACCGGGTCCGGTTGCTGTCGAACAACCCCGACAAGGCAGCAGGGCTCGAGCTGCTCGGCGTCGCGGTGACCGGGCGGGTGCCCACCGGCGTCCACCTGTCGGCGGCCAACGCCCGCTACCTCGCCGTCAAGCGCGACCACACCGCGCACACCCTCGACCTGCCCACCCTCGACCTCCCGCTGGCGGGCTGAGCCGTGCACCCCACCGCCGCCGCCGACGCGCTGATCGACCCCCGCCACCCGTTCGCCGCGCACCTGCGGCACGTCGCCGGGCTGGGGGAGCACCGGCCGTGGACGCCGGACGACGGCCCGCTGCCGGCGCTGTACCTCAGCCACGGCGCCCCGCCGCTGTTCGAGGACGCGCCGTGGATGCGGGAGCTGGCCGCCTGGGCCCGCGCGCTGCCCCGGCCGCGGGCGGTGCTGATCGTGAGCGCGCACTGGGAGTCGGACTCCCTCGGCATCACCAGCACCGTGCCCACCGGGCTCGTCTACGACTTCGGCGGCTTCGACCCGATGTACTCGCGGATGCGCTACGACACCCCGGGGTCCGGCGAGCTGGCGCGGCAGCTGCTCGCCGTCCTGCCGGAGACGGCGCACGTGTACGAGCACCGCGGCCGCGGCCTGGACCACGGCGCCTGGGTGCCGCTGAAGGTCATGTACCCGGAGGCCGACGTCCCGGTGCTGCAGCTGAGCCTGCCCACGCACGACACGGCGACGCTGCTGGCGCTGGGGGAGCGGCTGCGGCCGCTGCGCGAGCAGGGCGTGCTGGTGGTCGGGTCGGGCTTCATGACCCACGGCCTGCCGTACCTGACCCGGGAGGTGCTCGGCGGCGCCGTCCCCGGCTGGTCGGCGGACTTCGACGCCTGGGCCGCCGACGCGCTCGACCGCGGCGACGTCGAGGAGCTCGCCCGCTTCCGGCTGCGGGCGCCCGGCCTGCGCTACGCCCACCCGACGGTCGAGCACTTCACGCCGCTGTTCGTCACCCTCGGCGCCGCGACCGACCCCACCGCCGGCGTCACCACCGCCATCGACGGCTTCTTCATCGGCCTGGCCAAGCGCTCGTTCCAGGTGGCCTGACCGCCCGGTGTCGACCTGCTGCCGTCTCCGCGCCCGGGAGGCAGCAGCAGGTCGACGAGCGGCGGGGTCAGGCGCGCTGCGCGCCCAGCTCGGCGAAGGTGTCGGCGACCCAGTCGGCGACGAAGGTGCTCACGGACGGCAGGTGGTCCAGGCCGATGTGCTCGGTCGCGCCCTCCTCGGGCGTGAAGACCCGCAGCTCCCGCTTGGGCGAGTTGACCGCCTGGGAGTGGGAGCGGTGCGCCATCTCCAGCGGGATCTGCCGGTCGTTGGCACCGTGCGCGATCAGGAACGGCACGGTGATCTTCTCGACGACGCCCTCGAGGGTCACCTGGTCGGCGATGTCGAGGAACGCGTCCAGGTCGTTCTCGTCGCCGGGCTGGCCCCACACCCACAGCACGTGCTCCCAGTAGTGCGGCACCGGCCGCTCGCCCTCGCGCTGCCGGCGGCGGCGCTGCACCGCGCCCCAGTCGTGGTTGGCGCCCCAGGCCACGCAGAGGGCGAACCGCTTCTCGAACGCCGCCGCGCGCGGGGCGTAGTAGCCGCCCAGCGACCAGCCGACGATGCCGATCCGGGAGGCGTCGACGTCGTCGCGCGTCTCGAGCCAGTCGACGGCCGGCCCCGCTCCCGAGGAGGTCCCCGTGGACGTCACGGTCGTTCCCGTCCCCGTCAGCGACCAGGACGCCGCGCTGCGCTCCCGGACCGTGCAGGTCGGCCTGCAGGTGCTGCGCGACGCGGAGTTCGCACCCGGCGCGCGCTGGGTGCAGGTGGGTTCGACCGGATGCCGCCGGGCTCGCTGCAGGGCCTGGTGTTCGAGGTCGACGACGTCGACGCCGAGCACGCGCGGATGGCCGGCGCGGGCGTCCCGTTCGAGGGGCCGCTCACGACCGAGGCGTGGGGCCGGCAGGCGGTGTTCGCCGATCCGGACGGCAACCGGTTCGTGCTGAGCAGCCGCGCCCGGGTGCCGGCCTGAGGATCAGCGGCGGGGGCGCTCCCGCATGCCGAGGGCGGCGGTGACGAGCAGGAGCATCAGGCCGACGAGGACCAGCCAGAACATGCCCTCGACGACCCACCCGACGATCGTCACGGCCAGCCAGACGACCAGCAGCAGACCGAGCAGACGCAGCAGCACGGGGACCTCCGGGGGACGGCTGCGGCCAGCCTAGGCCCGGTCGGGGGCAGGATGGCCGGGATGGACGACGACCCGTGGGACCTCCTGCTCGCCGGCCTGCCGCCCGCCACCGCCGACCTCGTCCGCGCCGCGGACGCCCTCGTCCGGGGGGCCGACCCCGGCGTCGTGCGGGTGGTGTGGCCGCACCAGCGCACCGTCGGCTACGGCGTGGGCCCGCGGAAGAACTCCGAGCACTACGCCTACCTCGACGTCCACGACCGGCACCTCAACCTCGGCTTCAACCGCGGCGCGGCGCTGGCCGGCGCGGGCCTCGACGGGGGGCTGCTCGAGGGCACCGGGAAGTCGTTCCGCAAGGTCGCCGTCCGCGGCCCCGCCGTCCTCGCCGACCCGCGGCTGCCCGGCCTGCTGCGCGCCGCCCGCGAGGAGCGGCTGACCGCGCTCGGCCGGTGAGGGCGGTCACTCGCGGAGCAGGGTGACCTCCTCGAGGTCCATCTCGTGCTGCACCCGCCGGAACACCTCATCGTCGATGCGCCGGGCGTCGCGGTACCGGACGAACACCTCGCGCTCGGCCTCGAGCATGGCCCGGCGCATCCGCCGGTAGACCGCGCTCGGCGTCTCGCCGCCGCCGGCGACCGGGCCGCCGAGCCGCTCCCACGCCGCGTTGGTCCGCGCCTCCATCCGCTGCCGCAGCTCGGCCACGGTGGCGGCGTGCAGCGGGTCGCCGTCGTCGAGGCTGTCGAGCCGGGCCACGGCGGCCCGGCCGGCGTCGTTCTGCGCCTGCGCCTCGGCGAGGGCGTCGGCGGCCTCGTCCGAGGCCTGCACGCCCAGCCGCCGGATCACCGCCGGCAGCGTCAGCCCGTGCAGCAGCAGGGTGCCCACGGTGACCACGAAGGTCAGGTAGACGATCTCGTCCCGTCCGGGGAAGGGCGCGCCCGACAGCGTGGTCAGCGGGATGCCGGCCGCCGCGGCGAGCGAGACCACGCCGCGCATCCCGGCCCAGGAGATGACGGCGGGGTACGTCCACGGCGGCGGGGACCAGTCCTGGCGGCGGCGGGCCAGCGGCCGCAGGTAGGTGGTGGGGAAGACGAACACGACCCGGGCCGCCAGCGCGACGAGCACGAGGAACAGGCCGACCGCCGTCAGCGTGCCCACCGACGGCCCGACGCCGGTGACCACCGCGCGCAGCTGCAGGCCGATCAGCGCGAAGACCGTCGCCTCGAGGACGGTGTCGGCCGCCTGCCACACCGCGCGGTCCTGCAGCCGGGCGACCGGGTGCGCCGCGGGGGAGCGGTGCCCGAGGTAGAGACCGGCGAGGACCACCGCGAGGACGCCGGAGGCGTGCACCTCCTCGGCGACGGTGAAGCCGACGAACGGGACGAGCAGGCCGAGCGCGCTCTCCAGCACGCCGTCGCGCAGCAGCAGGCGGATGCGGTGCACGAGCCAGCCCAGCGCCCAGCCGATCGCGGCGCCGCCGGCCGCGGCGAGGACGAACACGCCCAGGCCCTCGGCGATGCCGTAGCCGGCGCCCGCGGCGACCGCGACGGCGACCCGGTAGACGGTGAGCGCGGTGGCGTCGTTGACCAGGCTCTCGCCGCCCAGGATGGTCATGACCTTCCGCGGCAGGCCCAGCCGGCGGCCGACCGAGGCGGCCGCGACGGCGTCCGGCGGGGCGACGACGGCGCCGAGCACCAGCGCCGAGACCAGCGGCAGGCCCGGCACCAGCCACCACGCGGCCAGCCCGACGGCGACCGTGGTGAGCAGCACCGCCCCGACCGCGAGCATGCCGATGGGGCGGAGGTTGGCGCGCAGCCGCAGGTAGGAGCTGTCCAGCGCCGCGGAGTACAGCAGCGGCGGCAGGACCAGCGTGAGGATCAGGTGCGGGTCCAGCGCGTAGTCGGGGACGCCCGGCAGGAAGGACACCGCGAGCCCGACCAGGACCAGGAGCAGCGGCGGGGAGACCCCCAGCCGCCGCGCCAGCGCGCTGACGGCGAAGGAGCCGGCGAGCAGGCCGACGAGGGGCAGCTCCATCACACCAGCGCCTGGTCGACGTAGCACCAGCGCCACTCCTCGCCCGGCTCGACCGACCGGACGATGGGGTGGCCGCTGGCGCGGGCGTGCGCGGTGGCGTGCCGGTTGGGGGAGGAGTCGCAGCAGGCCACGTGCCCGCAGGTCAGGCACATCCGCAGGTGCACCCACCGGCTGCCGATGGCCAGGCAGTCGCCGCAGCCCTCGTCCGAGTCGGGCGACACGTCGCGGATCTGGTCCAGGTGCCCGCACGTCGTCATCGCGGTCCCCCCCTCTCGTCGCGGCCGTCGCCGGGAGTCGACCACCCGCGCGACGCGGGCGGCAACGTCCCCCGGCCGGTCCGCTCTTCCCGTGGCAGGGTCGGCGGCGACCGTGCGAGCCGGGAGGAGGCGCCGTGGACCTCGACGAGGTCGCCGAGGAGCTCTACGCGGTGCCGCCCGGGCAGTTCGTCGCCGCCCGCACCGAGGCCGCCCGCCGCGCCCGGGCCGCCGGGGACCGGGCGCTCGCGCGGGAGATCGGCGCCCTCGGCCGGCCCTCGACCGCGGCGTGGGCGTGCAACGTCCTGGTGCGCGAGCAGCCCGACGAGATCGCCGGCCTCGTGGAGCTCGGCGACCTGCTGCGCGAGGCCCAGCAGACCCTGGCCGGCGACGAGCTGCGGCAACTGGGCACCCAGCGCTCCCGGCTGCTGGCCGCGCTCACCCGCCAGGCGCGGGCGGTGGCCGCGCGCCGCGGCACCCCGCTCAGCGACGCCGTCGCCGACCAGGTGGAGGAGACGCTGCGGGCCGCGCTGGCCGACCCGGAGGCGGGGGAGGCGCTGCTGGGCGGCCGGCTGACCGCGCCGCTGTCCTCCCGCGGCCTCGGGCCCGGCTTCGGCAGCCGCCCGGACCTGCGGGTGGTGCCCCCGCCGCGGACCGGGCGCACCCCGCCGGCCGCCCCGCGGACCAGCGCCCGGGAGGGCGCCGCCCGGCGCGCTGCCGAGGAGCGGCGGCGGGCCGCGCAGGAGCGGCGGGACCGCGAGCTGGCCGCCGCCCGCGAGGAGGCGGAGGCGGCCGAGCGGGAGGCCGCGGAGGCGGAGGCGGCCGCCCGGGCCGCGCACGAGCGGGCCGGGCGGGCCGCCCGCCGGCAGGAGGAGCTCGCCGCCCGCGTCGAGGAACTGGCGGCCGAGCTCGAGGGGGTGCGCGCCGACGCGGAGGCGGCCGGCGCCGAGGCCACGCGGACCGGCCGGCGGGCGGAGGCGGCCGACCGGGCGGCGCGGCGGGCGGCGGCCGACCGCGACCGCGCCGCGGACCGCGTCAGCGAGCTGGAGCGGGCGCCGCTGGAGGCCTGACCGGTGCACCGCCGCCGCGTCGCGGGC
The DNA here is from genome assembly GCF_054050435.1 of Geodermatophilus sp. SYSU D01036. Classification (NCBI taxonomy): domain Bacteria; kingdom Bacillati; phylum Actinomycetota; class Actinomycetes; order Geodermatophilales; family Geodermatophilaceae; genus Geodermatophilus; species Geodermatophilus sp. SYSU D01036. The sequence goes on from NZ_JBJGZJ010000005.1 coordinate 44,777, forward strand.
CCCCTGCCCCGCCCCCAGCATGGGCGCATGACGGAGTCAGCGGGCCGCGTCGCGGTCGTCACCGGGTCGGAGTCGGGCATCGGGCGGGCGGTCGCGGTCGCGCTCGCCGAGCAGGGGTGCGACATCGGCATCACCTGGTACCGGGACGAGGCGCACGCCCAGGCCACCGCCGACGAGGTGCGGGCCCGCGGGCGGCGGGCCGAGGTGCGCCACGTCGACCTCACGCAGCTGCCGCAGGCCGCCGGCGTCGTCGACGACCTCGCCGAGGCCCTCGGCGGCATCGACGTCCTGGTCAACGACGCCGGCACCGGCCACTCCACGCTGGTCCTCGACACCGACTACGCGACCTCGCGCGAGGTGCTGGCCACCGACCTCGACGCGGCGTTCCTCTGCCTGCAGCGCGCGGCCCGCCGCATGGTCGCCGCCGGGCGGGGCGGGCGGATCGTGAACGTCACGAGCGTGCACGAGCACCAGCCGCGGGTCGGCGCGGCCGCCTACTGCGCGGCCAAGGGCGGGCTCGGCCTGCTCACCCGGGTCGCGGCGATCGAGCTGGCCGGGCACGGCATCACCGTCAACGCCGTCGCGCCGGGGGAGATCGCCACCCCGATGACCGGCCAGGAGGACGAGGACCCGACCGCGCCCGGCCACGAGCGCCCCGGCGTCCCGGTCGGCCGGCCCGGGAGCGCGCACGAGGTGGCCGCCGTCGTCGCCTTCCTCGCCTCCCCGCAGGCGTCCTACGTGACCGGCTCCTCCTACGCCGTCGACGGCGGCATGCTGCAGATGGGCCCGATGGCCGGCTCGCACCTGACCGGCGACGACTGGCGCCGTCCCTAGGCGGCCAGCAGCTCCAGCAGCCGGGCGCGGTCGGGGCCGGGGAACGGGCGCGGCGGACCGGGCACCGCCGCGGCCACCCGCTCGCGGACCAGCGGCACGGCCAGCAGGTCGGCCAGCGGCGCCATGCACAGCCGGTACTCGAGCATCGCCCGGAACACGTCGGCGTCCCGCATCGCGACCCCGAGGAAGGCCGCGAGCTCCGGGTACAGCGGCGGCTCGGGCACCCCGCGCCGGGCGGCGTCCATCTGGGCCAGCCGGGAGCGGTCCTCGGCCAGCTGGTCGGTGACCAACGGCCCGACCCGCTGCTGCGTCGCCGCGTCGAAGGCCGCGGCGAGGTCGGCGGGCCGGTCCAGGTCGCGGGCGACCGCGGCGCGCAGCAGCGCGGCGTGCGCGATGCCGATCGACAGGCCGCGGCCGGCCGACGGGTTGGTGCACGCCCACGCGTCCCCGACGGCGGCGAAGCCGGTCACCACCGGCCGGCCGTCGACGGTGGAGCGGCGGCTGCGGTCCAGGCCCCCGGCCATCGCGGCGACCCCGCCCAGCGGCCGCCCGTCCAGCCAGTGCGCCTGCAGCGGGCACGCCGCCACCACCCGGTCGAACACGGCGGGGTCGCGCAGCTCCCGCAGGGGCCGGTCGCCGGTCTGCCCGAACACGGTCACCGACCAGGTGTCGTTGTCGCTCTCCACCGTGAGCACCGAGACGCTGCCCAGCGGCATGAGCCCGGGAGCGCGGCGCACCGGCCGGTCGGGGCCGGTGAAGTACCGCGTGTAGTAGACGAACCCGGAGGCCTGGGCGCGCTCCTCCGGCGGCCGGGCGCCGAGGTCGGCCAGCCACCGTGCCGAGCGGGTGCGCCGGCCGGTGGCGTCGACCACGAGGTCCGCCCGCAGCTGCTCGCCCGCCGCCGTCCGCACCCCCGCCACGTGTGGGACGCCGTCGGTCGCGGACGGCCCCGGCAGGAGGCCGGCCACCTGCACGCCGCGGCGGACCGTGACCCGCGGGGCCTCCTCGGCGGCGGCCGCCACCGTGGACTCCACCACCGGCCGGCGCCCGGTGACGAAGCGCAGCCGCTCGTCGGCGACCCGGGGCGCGCGGTCGGGGATCGACCGCGGCAGCATCGTGGTGTAGTCGATCCACACGCACCCGTCGGCGACCAGCCGGTCGGTGAGGCCGGGGAGCTCCTCGTCGGCGACCGCACGGAAGCGGGCGAAGAGGTTGTGCGGCTGCCGGAACTGCGCGACCCCGGTGCGCCGCCAGGACTCCCACGCCTCGGCGGGCGTGGTCGGGGCGCCGTCGGGATCGCCCTCGAGGACGGTGACGTCGTGCCCGTCGGCCGCGAGCATCATGGCGGCGCACAGCCCCACCACGCCGCCGCCGCAGACCACCACCGAGGCCATGGCCGCCCCCTCGTGCCCGGGACGGCGCGCGCGGCCGGTCGCCGGGCCGGCCCAGGGTGGCACCGGCGGCGCCGTCGGGGCGCGTGCCGCCGGGGCGGGCCGCGGGGTCCGTGGCGCGTCGGCACCGAGGGGCGCCGGGCCGACGCGGGAGGTCAGCCGGCGGCGGAGTGGCGGGCGCGCTTCTCCCGGTACAGCGCGGCGTCGGCGCGGGCCAGCGTCGCGGCGAGGTCCTCGCCGGGCCGTGCGCCGGCCGCCCCGGCCGACCACGCCCCGACGGAGACGGCGCGCAGCCGGTCCAGCAGCTCGGCGGCGCGGTCGGGGCCGGTGCCGGGCAGGCAGAGCACGAACTCGTCCCCGCCGAGGCGGCCGAGCAGGTCGGAGCGGCGCAGCTCCCGGCTCCAGGCCGAGGCGAGGGAGCGCAGCAGCGCGTCACCGGCGGAGTGGCCCTCGGTGTCGTTGACTGCCTTGAACCCGTCGAGGTCGAGGACGACGACGGTCAGCGGCTCCCCGGTGCGCTGCGCGTGGGCGAGCAGCCGGGCGGACTCGGCCTCCCAGGCGCGGCGGTTGGCCACCCCGGTCAGCGGGTCGGTGCCGGCCGCGCGGCGCAGCGCCCCGGACTGCCGGATCTGCGCCTCGGTGAGCACCGCGACCGTGGTGACGGCGGCCAGCCAGGCGGAGAGGAAGCCGTCCGGCGTCGCGGCGAGCGCGCCGGCGGTGACGACGGCGACCCCGCCCGCGACGTGCAGCCGCGCCTGAGCCGGCGCGAGGACGTGGCCGGCGAGCACCCCGAGCGCGACCATGACCGGGCCGAGGCCGACGACGCCGACCGCGGTGACCGAGCGCCAGGCGAGCAGCGCGGTGAGCAGGGACAGCAGCGCGAGGGCGGCGTGCACGACGCTCATCGGCGCGCGCTCGCGCCCGTGCCACAGCGCCGCGGAGCCGAGCCCGCCCACGGCCGCGAGCGTCGTCAGCAGGACGACCGGCGTGCGGGGGTGCATCGGCCACAGCGCACCGGCGGCGCACAGGACGGCGGCGCAGCCGTAGAGCAGCGCGAGCAGGCCCAGCCCACCCCTGCGGTCACCGTGCACGGGCCCTCCCTCCGTCGCGGACGACATCGTCACCCATCGCGCCGGTCCTGAGCGCGACGACGGCCGTCCCCCTCGGAGGGAGGGGTGCGGGGGGAGGGTCAGCCGGTGAGCTCGGTGGGCACCGCGATGACGTCGACCATCGCCCCGAGCCGGTACACGGTGACCGGCAGCGGCCGGCCGATCGCCTCGGCGAACAGCAGCCGCTGCAGGCTCTGCGCCTCGGCCACCGGCGCCCGCCCGGCCTCCAGCACCAGGTCGCCGGCGCGCAGCCCGGCCCGGTCGGCCGGTGACCCCGGGACGACGTCGACCACCCGCAGGCCGCGGCGCCGGCCGGTGCGCTCGGCCAGCGGGGCCGGCAGCGGTGCGGGGCTGCTGACCAGGCCCAGGTAGGCGCGGCGCACCCGCCCGTCGCGGACCAGCGCGTCGACGATGCGGCGGGTGGTGGCGTTGACCGGCACGGCCAGCCCCAGGCCCCACCCGGCGACGGCGGTGTTGATGCCGACCACCCGGCTGGCCGAGTCGGCGAGCGCGCCGCCGGAGTTGCCGGGGTTGAGCGCGGCGTCGGTCTGGATGACGTCCTCGACCACCCGGGCGGTGCGCCCGTCGCGGGTGGGCAGCGAGCGGCCCAGGCCGCTGACCACGCCCGCGGTCACCGACCCGGCCAGCCCGAGCGGGTTGCCGACGGCGACGACGAGCTGGCCCACCCGCAGCTGCGCGGCGTCGCCGAGCTCCGCGGGCTCCGGTGCGCCGGCGGTCGCCCGGACGACGGCGAGGTCGGACAGCGGGTCGGTGCCCACCACCTCGACCGGCGTCTCGGTGCCGTCGCCGAACACCGCGCGCCCGCTGCGCGCCCGGCCGACGACGTGCGCGTTGGTGAGCATCAGCCCGTCGCCGGGGACGACGACCGCGGAGCCGGCGCCGCCCCCCCGGCCGTCGGGCGCGGTCACCTGCAGCGCGGCGACGTGCGGGGTGAGGTCGGCGGCGACCGCGGTCACCACCTGGGAGTAGGCGTCCAGGGCCGCGTCGGTGTCGGGTCGGGCCACGGTCCACCTCCGGTCGTGATTACAGCGTTGCACCGACCAGTGGACGCCTCGCCGGACCGCGCTGCCACCCCCTCCGTTCCGCCTTCGGTGAACGGCGGGAGGTGTCCCGGGCGCGCTCGTGCTCCGCCCCCGATGCGGACCAGAGCACGAGCATCCGCCGGGGAACCCCGGGTCCCTCCCCTCGTGCTCTGCCCCCAGGTGGGGGGAGAGCACGAGCGCGCTGGTCAGCAGGTGCGGCGGGACCCCGGCGGCCGTAGCGTCGGCCTGCCCGGCGTCCGGACCGGCACCGAGGAGGGGCGTGCGCACCGACGGCCTGCAGACCGAGGGCGGTGCGGTCGGGCGCACCCTCGGCGTCGAGGAGGAGTTCCACCTCGTCTCCCCGGACACCCTGGAGCTGACGCCCGGCCCGCGGGCGTCCGCGGCGGCGCTGGCCGGCGAGGCGGGGGAGCGGGTGCACCCGGAGATCGCCACCACGCAGCTGGAGATCGCCACCGGCGTGTGCACCACGCTCGAGCAGGTGCGCGCGGAGCTGGTAACGGCCCGCACCGAGGCGGCCGCCGCGGCCGAGCGGGACGGCCTGCTGCTCCTGCCCGCCTCCACCCACCCGTGGGACTCCTGGCACACCATGCCGGTCACCCCCGGCGAACGGTACGAGGCGATGGTCGACCGCTGGGCCGGGCTCGCCCGCCAGCAGGACATCTGCGGCTGCCACGTGCACGTCGGCGTCCCCGACCTCGACACCGCCGTCGCCGTGCTCGACCGCACCCGCCCCTACCTGCCGGTGCTGCTCGCGATGACCGGCAGCTCGCCGTTCCACGACGGCGTGGACACCGGCTACGAGTCCTGGCGGACGCTGTGGTGGACCCGCTTCCCGCACGCCGGCGCGCCCGAGCCGCTCGGTGACGCCGACGGCTACCGCCGGGTGCTGACCGCGCTGGTCGCCTCCGGCGTGGTGGCCGACGGGTCGCACCTGTACTGGGACATCCGCCCCTCGGCACGGCTGCCCACGATCGAGTTCCGGCTGGCCGACGTCTGCACCACCCTCGACGACACCGTCCTGCACGCCGCGCTGGTCCGCTCCCTGGTGCGGGTGCTCGCCGGGCGGGCGCAGCGGGGCGAGCCGGTGCCGGAGCTGCGCCCGGAGGTGCTGCGCGCGGCGCGGTGGCGGGCGGCCCGCTCCGGGCTCAGCGGCCCGCTGTTCGACCCGCTGCGCGAGGAGCTGGTCGACGCCCGCACCGCGGTGACGGGGCTGCTGGCGGAGCTCGAGGAGGACCTGACCGGCGCGGGGGAGTGGGACGAGGTCACCGCCCGGGTGCAGGACCTGCTCGGCCGGGGTACGTCGGCGGCGCGGCAGCGGAGCACCTGGCTGCGCACGGGCGACCGCCGGGCGGTCGCGGAGTGGGTCGTCCGCGAGGGGGCGGCCGGGAGGACCTGAATGGACGGCTTCGGGGAGCTGGCCCGCCCGCTGCGCGACGCCGCCGACCTGGACCCGCTGCTCGAGCGGATCGGGGACGCGCGCGTGGTGGCGGTCGGCGAGGCCAGTCACGGCACGCACGAGTACTACGCCTGGCGCGCCGCGCTGACCCGCCGGCTGGTCGAGGAGCACGGGTTCGGGCTGGTCGCGGTCGAGGGCGACTGGCCCGACTGCGACCGCGTCGACCGCAGCGTGCGGCTGCGGCCCGGGGGCGCCGAGGACCCGCGGACGGCGCTGGACGCGATCGGCCGCTGGCCGACCTGGATGTGGGCCAACGACGACGTCGTCGACTTCTGCCGCCGGCTGCGGGAGTGGAACGCCGGCCGTCCCGGGGCCGAGCGGGTGCGCTTCGCCGGCCTCGACGTCTACAGCCTCTGGAACTCGATGCACGAGCTGCTGGCGTGGGTGCAGGAGCACGAGCCCGGGCACGTCGACGCGGCGAAGCGGGCCCTGCGCTGCTTCGAGCCCTTCGGCGAGGACGGCGTCGAGTACGCCTTCGCCCAGCGGTTCGCCCCGGCGGCGTGCGAGGAGACCGTCGTCGCGCTGCTGAGCCGGCTGTGCGAGCAGCGCGGCGCGGACGGAGGCACGGGGGACGACGCCGACGACCGGTTCGGCGCCGAGCAGAACGCCGCGGTGGTCGTCGGCGCGGAGCGCTACTACCGGGCGATGGTCGGCGGCTCGGCGGAGTCGTGGAACGTCCGGGACGTGCACATGGCAGACACCCTCGACCGGCTGGTGGACCACACCGGCGCGAAGGCCGTGGTCTGGGAGCACAACACGCACGTCGGCGACGCCCGGGCCACCGACATGGCCGACGCCGGCATGACCAACGTCGGCCGGCTGCTGCGCGAGCGGCACGGCGCCGGCGACGTCGTCCTGGTGGGGTTCGCCGGCCACCGCGGCGGCGTGATCGCGGGCCGGGAGTGGGGCGCGCAGATGGAGCGGATGACCGTGCCGCCCGCGCGCGAGGGGAGCCTCGAGGACCTGCTGCACCGCGAGGTCGGGCGCGACGCGCTCGTCGTCGTCCCGCGCGGGGAGCGCCCGGACTGGCTGGACCGGCGGCTGGGGCACCGGGCGATCGGCGTCGTCTACCGGCCGGAGCGGGAGCGCTGGGGCAACTACGTGCCCACGGTGACCGGCGACCGCTACGACGCCCTGCTCTACCTGGAGGAGACGACGCCGCTGCGGCCGCTGCACCTCGAGCGGCCGGACGAGCACGTGCCGCCCATGGCGCACGCCGTCTGACCGTGGCCGCCCCCGCCGCCACCGGCCGCCTCGACACCCGGCCGGGCCCGCAGCCCGCCGGCCCGCCGCTGCCGCCCGGCACGACGGCGCTGGAGCTGGGCGGCCCGCAGGCGCTGGTCGCCGTCCCCGGCGGCCCGCCCGGCCCGCGGCCGCTGCTCGTGTTCTGCCACGGGGCGGGCGGGACGGCGGACCAGTCGCTGGCCGCGGTGGGCGAGGTCGCCGCCGCCCGCGGGGTCGCGGTCCTCGCGACCTCCTCGGTCGCCTCGACCTGGGACCTGCTGGCCGGCGGGCTCGGCCGGGACGTGGCGGTCCTCGACGCCGCGCTGGCGCAGGTCGCCGCCGGGCTCGCGGTCTCCCGGGTCGCGCTCGGCGGCTTCTCCGACGGTGGCTCGTACGCGCTCTCGCTCGGGCTGGCCAACGGCGACCTGTTCGAGGCGCTGCTGGCGTTCTCACCGGGCTTCGTCGCCCCGCCCGGCCGCACCGGGCGGCCGCGGATCTGGATCGCGCACGGCACCCGCGACCGCGTGCTGCCGGTGGCGCGCTGCGGCCGCCGGGTGTCCCGGGACCTGACCGCGGCCGGCTACGACGTCACCTACGACGAGTTCGACGGCGGCCACGTCGTCACGCCCGGCCTGGTCACCGCGGCGCTGGACACCTGGCTGCGCTGAGCACCGGGCCGGGCGGGTCCCGGACGCGCGACGGCCCGGGCCCCTCGAGGGGGTCCGGGCCGTCGGACGTGCGGTGCGGCTAGGCGGTGCGGCTAGGCGGTGCGGCTAGGCGGTGCGGCTAGGCGGTGCGGCGGCCGACGAAGTCGTGCTGCTGCTCGCCGTTGACCTCGTCCGGGGTGTCCGGGTGGTCCTTCGGCCCGCCGGTCTTCGACGCCTCGAAGCCCGGGCCGAGCTTCTCCAACGCCAGCCGGCCGTAGACCTGCTGCTGGGTGGCGACCCGCTGCGAGCGGCCGCGGCCGAGGAAGCTGACCATCCAGTGCAGCACGGTGGTGACCCGGCTCTTGAAGCCGATGATGTAGAAGAGGTGCACCACCAGCCAGATCACCCAGGCGATGAAGCCCTCGAACTTCATCTTCTTGATGTCGGCGACCGCGGAGAACCGCGAGATGGTCGCCATGTTGCCCTTGTCCCGGTACCGGAACGCGCCGCGCGGCGCCTTGCCGGCGAGCTTGCGCTTGATCTGGTCGGCGGCGTAGCGCCCGCCCTGGATGGCCACCTGCGCGACGCCGGGGTACTTGTCGGGGTGGTTGGCCATGTCGCCGACGACGTGGATCTCGGGGTGTCCGGGCAGCGTCAGGTCCGACTGGACGGCGATGCGCCCGGCGCGGTCGACCTCGGCACCGGTGCGGTCCCCGAGCAGCCGGCCCAGCGGCGAGGCCTGCACGCCGGCCGCCCACACCTTGGTGGCCGCGGAGATGCGGCGCTGCTGGCCGTCGGCGTCCTTGACGGTCAGGCCGTCGGCGTCCATGTCGGTGACCAGCGCACCGAGCTGCACCTCGACGCCGATCTCGTTGAGGTGCCGGCGGGCCTTCTCGCCCAGCTTGGGCCCGAACGGCGGCAGCACCTGCGGCGCGCCGTCGAGCAGGATGATGCGGGCCCGCTGCGGGTCGATGTTGCGGAAGTCGCGGCGCAGCGTGCGGTGCGCGAGCTCGGCGATCTGCCCGGCCATCTCCACGCCGGTCGGGCCGGCGCCGACGACCACGAAGGTCATCAGCCGGTCGACCTCGGCGGGGTCGGTGGCGAGCTCGGCCAGCTCGAACGCGCCGAAGATGCGGCCGCGCAGCTCGAGGGCGTCGTCGATGCTCTTCATGCCGGGGGCGAACTCGGCGAACCGGTCGTTGCCGAAGTACGACTGCCCCGCACCCGCGGCGACGATCAGCTCGTCGTAGGGGTGGATCGTGGTGCGGCCCAGGATGGTCGAGGTGACCGTGCGGGCGTCCACGTCGATGTCCACGACCTCGCCCAGGACCACCTTGGCGTTCTTCTGGTGGCGCAGCACCTCGCGGGTGGCCGGGGCGATCTCGCCCTCGGAGAGGATGCCGGTGGCCACCTGGTAGAGCAGCGGCTGGAACAGGTGGTGGCCGGTCTTGGCGACCACGGTGACGTCGACGTCGGCGTTGCGCAGGGCCTTCGCGGCGAACAGCCCGCCGAAGCCGGAGCCGATGATCACCACCCGCGGCCGGCCGGTCGACGAGCTGGCTGTGGGCGCAGGTGATGTCGTCATGATGACTGTGATCCTCTCCCGTCAGGGGCTCCGCTGTCTCCCGGTGGGCCGGTCACGGGGGTGATACCCGTCACGGCTGCCCTCCGCCGGTGCACTCGCGGTGTCCGGTCCTACCCGGTACAACCAGGTCGGTGCCCGTCGTCATCCCCCGGCTGGTGGTAGTCCCGGGTCTGGGCCTGGACGGGCGGTCGTGGTCACGGCTGTGCCGGCGGTTGCCCGCCGACGTCGTCCTCCTACCCGGGATGGGCCGGTCTGCACCTGTGCCCTCGCTCGACGTGCTGGCCGCCCGGCTGCGGGACCGGCTCGGCCCCGGTCCGGTCGTGCTGGCCGGGCACTCGCAGGGCTGCCAGGTGGTGGCCGCGGCCGCCGTCGACCCGCGGGTGGCCGGCGTCGTCCTGCTCGGCCCGACGACCGACCCGCGGCTGCGCCGGCCGCCGCGGCTGGCCGGGTGGTGGCTCCGGACGGCGCTGCGCGAGCCCTGGTGGCAGGTGCCGCTGGTCCTGGCGCAGTGGCTGCGCACCGGTCCACGGGCGATGCGGGCGCTGTGGCGGGTGGCCGCGCCCGACCGCATCGAGGCCCGGCTGCGCGCCGTCGGCGTCCCGGTGACCGTCGTCCGCGGCACGCGTGACCGGCTCTGCCGCGCCGACTGGGCGGCCGCGGTGGCCGCCGCCGCGCCGTCGGGGCGGGTGGTCGAGGTGCCCGGGGCCGCGCACATGACCGTCCAGACCCACCCGGACGCCGTCGCCGCCGTCCTCCGGCAGGTTCTCGGAGCTGCCGGGATCGCGGAGGAGGGGGGACGCGCCTCCGGCGTGTCACCATGACGTCATGGCCTCCACCTCCGCCTCGCCCGGCGCACTGCTGCACCACGTGCGCACCGGCCGCGCGCGGAGCCGGGCCGAGCTGGTCGCGCTCACCGGGGCCGCGCGCAACACCGTCAGCGCCCGCGTCGACCAGCTGATCGCCGCCGGCCTGCTGCAGGAGGGCGGCCGCGGCGGCAGCACCGGCGGGCGCCCGCCGACGCTGCTGCGGTTCAACAGCGGCGCGGGCTGCGTGCTCGCGGTCGACCTGGGGGTGACCAGCGTCGACGTCGCGGTCACCGACCTGTCCGCGCAGATCCTCGCCACCGTGGGCCACCCGATCGACATCGCCGACGGCCCCGACGTGGTGCTCGCCGAGGTGGACCGGCTGGCCCAGAAGGTGCTCGCCGAGGCCGGGCTGACCCCGGCCGACGTGTGCGCCGTCGGGGTGGGCGTGCCCGGGCCGGTGGAGTTCTCGACGGGGCGGCCGTCGCACCCGCCGATCATGCCGGGCTGGCACGACCACGACATCCCCGGCGCGTTCGCCCGCTACGGCTGCCCGGTCCTGGTCGACAACGACGTCAACGTCATGGCGCTCGGGGAGATCGGCGTCGGTGGCTCGGCCGAGGACGTGCTGGTGGTCAAGGTCGGCACCGGCATCGGCTGCGGGGTCATCGTCGACGGCGAGGTGTACCGGGGCGCGCAGGGCAGCGCCGGCGACATCGGGCACATCCACGTGCCGACGCCGGACGGCCGCACCGTGCTGTGCCGCTGCGGCAACGAGAACTGCCTCGAGGCGCTCGCCGGCGGTGGCGCGCTGCTCCGCGACGCCGTCGAGGCGGGGCTGCCGGTGACCAGCACCCGGCAGGTCATCGAGCTCGCCGCGCAGGGCGACGGCCCGGCGCTGGAACTGGTCCGGCGGGCCGGCCGCACCATCGGCACGGTGCTGGCCGCGCTGGTCAACTTCTTCAACCCGCACCGGATCGTGATGACCGGCGGGGTGGCGCAGGCCGGCGCGCCGCTGCTGGCCGGCATCCGCGAGGCGGTCTACGGCCGCTCGATGCCGCTGGCCGCCCGCGCGCTGGAGATCACCGTCAGCGACGCCCCCGACCTGTCCGGCCGGGTGGGCGCCGCGCTCATGGCCATCCAGGGCTACCTCGACGAGGACTCGGTCCACCAGGCCCTGGCCCGCTGAGCCACCGGCTGCCGTCGAGGGACGGCAGAAATGGCCATTTCTGCCCTGACCTGGCCGGTCGCAGGTCTCGGTTCGGTGACACCGCTCACGGCCCCTTGACCCCTTGTGACTCCGTTCATATGGTCACCGCTGCACAGACTAATGGTCAGCGTTGAGCAGAAGTCCGAGGTGAGGCCATGCCACCGGCAGGGGCGCCGCTGCTGGAGATGCACGGCATCGTCAAGACCTTCCCGGGCGTCCGTGCGCTCGGGGGCGTGGACCTCGACGTCCGCGCGGGGGAGGTGCACTGCCTCCTCGGCCAGAACGGCGCCGGCAAGTCGACCCTGATCAAGGTCCTCGCCGGCGCCCACCAGCCCGACGAGGGCGCCATCTGGTGGCGCGGCGAGCAGGTCCGGCTGTCCACGCCGCAGGCCGCGCTCGGGCTGGGCATCGCGACGATCTACCAGGAGCTCGACCTCGTCGCCGGGCTCACCGTCGCCGACAACGTCTTCCTCGGCCGGGAGCAGGCCCAGATGGGCTTCGTGCGGCCGCGCGAGCTCAACCGGCGGGCGGGGGAGCTGCTCACCCGGCTCGGCCACCCCGAGATCCGGCCGGCCGCCGAGGTCGGCTCGCTGCCCGCGGCCTCCCAGCAGATGGTGAGCATCGCGCGGGCGCTGTCCCAGGACGCGCGGCTGATCATCATGGACGAGCCCTCGGCGGTCCTCGACAACGAGGAGGTCGAGCGGCTGTTCACGGTCATCCGCGACCTCACCGCGCACGACGTCGCCGTCGTCTACATCTCCCACCGGCTGGAGGAGATCCGCGAGATCGGCGACCGGATCACCGTCCTCAAGGACGGCAGGACCGTCGCCACCGGGCTGCCGGCCCGCGAGACGCCGACCCGCGAGGTCATCACGCTGATGACCGGCCGGGACATCGAGTACGTCTTCCCCGAGCGGCACCACCGCCCCGCGCCCACCGCCGAGCCGGTGCTAGAGGTCGAGGACCTGTCGCTGCACGGCTCGTTCTCCCACGTCTCCTTCACCGTGCGCCCGGGCGAGATCGTCGGGCTGGCCGGGCTGGTCGGCTCGGGCCGGTCCGAGATCCTCGAGACCGTCTACGGCGCCCGGCGCGCCACCGGCGGCAGCGTCCGCGTGGACGGGCGCCGGCTGCGGCACGGCGACGTCGGCGCCGCGGTGGCCGCGGGGGTCGGGCTCGCGCCCGAGGAGCGCAAGAGCCAGGCGCTGCTGCTCGGCGAGTCCGTCGCCCGCAACATCAGCATCTCCAGCCTGGCGCGCTTCGCCAGGGGCGGCTTCCTGTCCGGCGCCGCCGAGCGCGAGGCCGCCCGCGAGCAGGTGAAGTCGCTCGACGTGCGCCCGGCCGACGAGACCCGCGAGGTGCGCACCCTCTCCGGCGGCAACCAGCAGAAGGTCGTGCTCGCCCGCTGGCTGCTGCGCGACTGCCGGGTGCTGCTGCTCGACGAGCCCACCCGCGGCGTCGACGTCGGGGCGCGCTCGGAGATCTACGCGCTGGTGCGCGACCTCGCCGACCGCGGCGTCGCCGTGGTCGTCGTCTCCAGCGAGATCCCGGAGGTGCTCGGTCTGGCCGACCGGGTCCTCGTCGTCGCGGAGGGCCGGGTGCTGGCGGAGGAGCCCGCCTCGGCCCTCGACGAGCACCGCGTGCTCGACCTGGTCATGGAGGGGACGTCGACGCACGGCGTCCCGGTGCACGAAGGGGACGTCGCATGAGTGGGCAGGGCATGAGTGAGGGCAGCACCGCGGTGACCGCGGGCTCCGGCAAGGACGCCGGCCGGAACCGGTCGGGTGGCGGGTTCATGAGCGGACCGGTCGGCCGCAACCTGGGCCTGGTCGTCGCGCTGGTGGTCCTGTGCGTGGTCGGCGTCATCACGGCGGGGGACCGCTTCGCCGACGTCGACAACATCCTGACCATCCTGCGGCTGGCCTCGGTCATCGGTGTGGTCAGCGTCGGCATGACGTTCGTGATCATCGGCGGCGGCATCGACCTGTCGGTCGGCGCGCTGGTGGCGCTGGCGTCGGTGTGGGCCACGACGCTGGCCACCCAGCAGATGGCCGAGGACTTCCACTGGATCGTCATGGTCTTCACCGCGCTGGTCGTCGGCGCGGTGGCCGGGCTGGTCAACGGTGTGGTCATCGCCTACGGCAAGCTCGCGGCCTTCATCGCCACCCTCGCGATGCTCGCCGCCGCGCGCGGCCTGGCCGAGATCATCGCCAACCGGCGCACCCAGATCGTGCGGGACAGCGACTTCCTGTCCTTCTTCTCCGGTGACGTGCTCGGCGTCCCGACCCTGGTGATCATCTTCGCGCTGGTCGCGGTCGCCGGGTGGGTGCTGCTCAACCGGACCACGTTCGGCCGGCGCACCTTCGCCGTCGGCGGCAACGCCGAGGCCGCCCGCCTCGCGGGCATCCGGGTGCAGCGGCACACCGTCAAGCTCTACGTGCTCTCCGGCATCACCTGCGGCATCGCCGCGGTGATGATCATGGCGCGGACGACGACGGGCAGCTCGACCCACGGCACGCTCTACGAGCTCGACGCCATCGCCGCGGTCGTCATCGGCGGCACGCTGCTCATCGGCGGGCGCGGGACGATCGTCGGCACCGTCCTCGGCGTCCTCATCTTCACGACGCTCGGCAACGTCTTCACGCTCAACAACCTGTCGAGCTCGGCGCAGGCCGTGGCCCGCGGCGTGATCATCATCCTCGCCGTCCTGCTGCAGCAGCGGCTGGCCACCGGCGGGTTCAGCTTCCGCCGGCCCACCGCGGGACCGCCGTCCGGCGGCCTGCCCGCCGCGGGCGGCCCGGCCGGGGCGGTCTCCGGCGGCTCGGCCGCCGAGGGCGGCCCGGGCGGCACCCGCCCGGCCGCGAGCGGCAAGACCCTCTGACTCCCGGCGCGCGAGCCCGCGCGCCGGACCGCACCACCCACCGGACTCCCGTCCGGTGGCAGCCCAGCGCCTCCGGAGAGGAGGCGACACCCGAGGAGAGAGCATGTCTGCAACGAGACAGCGTCCGTTCCGCCGCCTGCCGTACGCCACGGTCGCCCTGCTCAGCGCGGGCGTGCTCGTGGCCGGCTGCACGAGCAACACGCCGGAGGAGTCGGGCGGCGGCGGCGGGGGCAACCAGGCCGCCAGCGACAACGACGAGGCCGGCGACACCGTCACCATCGGCTTCTCGGCGCCGGCCGCCGACCACGGCTGGATGGCCGGCATCACGGAGGCCGCCCGCGCCGAGGCCGAGAACTACGAGGACGTGGAGTTGGTGGTCGCGGAGGGCACCAACGACGTCAGCACCCAGATCAGCCAGGTGGAGACGTTCATCAACGACGGCGTCGACGCCATCGTGCTGCTGCCCTTCGACGGCGCGGCGATGACCCCGGTCGCGCTGCAGGCGATGGAGGCCGGCATCCCGGTCATCAACGTCGACCGCGAGTTCGACAGCCCGTTCGCCGCCCGGTCGACGGTCCTCGGCGACAACTACGGCATGGGCGTCTCGGCCGGCACCTACATCTGCGAGCAGCTGGGCGACAACCCCGACGCCGTCGTCGCGGAGATCGCCGGCATCGACTCGCTGCCGCTGACCCAGGACCGCAGCCAGGGCTTCGCCGACGCGCTGTCGGAGTGCGGGCTCAACGTCGACAACCGCGTCGCCGCCGACTTCACCGTCGAGGGCGGCGAGGAGGCCGCGGCCAACCTGCTCCAGGCCGCGCCGCAGATCGACGCCATCTGGAACCACGACGACGACCAAGGCGTCGGCGTCCTGGCCGCCATCGAGAACGCCGGCCGCGACGAGTTCTTCATGGTCGGCGGTGCCGGCTCGGCCAACGCGATGCGGGCGATCCAGGAGGGCAACTCCGTCCTCCAGGCGACGGTCATCTACCCGCACACGCAGGCCGCCGACGGCATCAAGCTGGCCCGGCTCGTCGCGCAGGACAAGAGCCTGTCGGACCTGACCTCACAGGGCGTCCCGCGGCGGACCGTGCTCAACGCGCCGGTCGTCACCGCGGAGAACGTCGACCAGTACATCGACGCCGCCTTCGAGTCCTGATCCACCCGGGCGGGGCCGCCGGTGCACGCCGGCGGCCCCGCCCCACTCCGGGAGTCCCCATGACCTCACCTGACCGGCCGACCCTCGGGGTGGGCCTCATCGGACACGCCTTCATGGGCGCGGCGCACTCGCAGGCCTGGCGCACCGCCCCCCACTTCTTCGACCTCCCGCTGCGCCCCGAGCTCACCGTGCTGGCGGGCCGGGACCGGGAGCGGGCCACCGACGCCGCCGCCCGCCTGGGCTGGGCCTCGGTGGAGACCGACTGGCGGCGGGTCCTCGAGCGCGACGACGTCGGCCTGGTCGACGTCTGCACCCCCGGCGACACCCACGCCGAGATCGCCATCGCGGCGCTGGAGGCCGGCAAGCACGTCCTGTGCGAGAAGCCGCTGGCCAACTCCGTCGCCGAGGCCGAGGCCATGACCGAGGCCGCCGAGCGCGCCGCCGCCCGCGGCGTCCGCTCGATGGTCGGGTTCACCTACCGCCGGGTGCCGGCGATCGGGCTGGCCCGGCAGCTGGTCGCGGAGGGCCGGATCGGCCAGGTGCGCCACGTGCGCGCCCAGTACCTGCAGGACTGGATCGCCGACCCGTCGGCGCCGATGTCGTGGCGGCTGGAGAAGGACAAGGCCGGCTCGGGGGCGCTCGGCGACATCGGCGCGCACATCGTCGACCTCACGCAGTACATCACCGGGGAGACGGTCACCGGCGTCAGCGCCCTGCTCGAGACGTTCGTCAAGGAGCGCCCGCTGCCCGCCGCGGCCGGGTCGCTGTCCGGCGTCGCGGGGGAGGGCACCGGCCAGGTCACCGTCGACGACACCGCGGTGTTCCTCGGCCGGTTCTCCGGCGGCGCGGTGGCCACCTTCGAGGCGACCCGGTTCGCCCTGGGCCGCAAGAACGCCATCCGCATCGAGGTCAACGGCTCCGCCGGCAGCCTGGCCTTCGACTTCGAGGACATGAACGTCCTGCAGCTGTTCGACGGCAGCGAGCCGGCCGAGGTGGCGGGCTTCCGCCGCATCCTCGTGACCGAGCCCGGGCACCCCTACGTGTCGGCCTGGTGGCCGGCCGGGCACGGGCTGGGCTACGAGCACGGCTTCACCCACCAGGTCGTCGACCTGCTCACCGCCATCGCCAAGCAGGAGGACCCCACGCCGTCCTTCGCCGACGGCCTGCAGGTGCAGCGGGTGCTCGAGGCCGTCGAGCGCAGCGCCGCGGCCGACTCCGTGTGGACCCCCGTCCCCGCCTGACCCGAGAGGACACCCCCGCCATGCCCCGTCCCGTCACCCTGTTCACCGGCCAGTGGGCCGACCTGCCGTTCGAGGAGGTGGCCCGGCTGGCGTCCGAGTGGGGCTACGACGGCCTGGAGATCGCCTGCTGGGGCGACCACCTCGACGTCGAGCGCGCCGCGAACGACGACTCCTACGTGGAGGAGCGGCTCGCGCTGCTCGACAAGTACGGCCTGAAGGTCTGGGCCATCTCCAACCACCTCAACGGCCAGGCCGTCTGCGACGACCCGATCGACGAGCGGCACCGCGACATCGTCAACAAGCGCGTCTGGGGCGACGGCGACCCCGAGGGCGTGCGGCAGCGCGCCGCCGAGGAGATGAAGCTCACCGCCCGCGCGGCGGCGAAGCTCGGCGTGGAGACCGTCGTCGGGTTCACCGGGTCGAAGATCTGGAAGGCCGTGGCGATGTTCCCGCCGGCCCCGGCCTCGATGATCGAGGAC
The DNA here is from genome assembly GCF_054050435.1 of Geodermatophilus sp. SYSU D01036. NCBI lineage: Bacteria > Bacillati > Actinomycetota > Actinomycetes > Geodermatophilales > Geodermatophilaceae > Geodermatophilus > Geodermatophilus sp. SYSU D01036. The sequence continues at coordinate 61,857 of NZ_JBJGZJ010000005.1, forward strand.
GGCTACGCCGACTTCGCCGCCCGCTGGAACCCGATCCTCGACGTCTTCGACGAGGTCGGCGTCCGGTTCGCCCACGAGGTGCACCCGTCGGAGATCGCCTACGACTACTGGACGACGGTCCGCACCCTCGAGGCGATCGGCCACCGCGAGGCCTTCGGCCTCAACTGGGACCCCAGCCACTTCGTGTGGCAGGACCTGGACCCGGTCTCGTTCATCTGGGACTTCAAGGACCGGATCTACCACGTCGACTGCAAGGACGCGAAGCGCCAGGTGGGCAACGGCCGCAACGGCCGGATGGGCTCGCACCTGCCGTGGGCCGACCCGCGGCGCGGCTGGGACTTCGTCTCCACCGGGCACGGCGACGTCCCGTGGGAGGCCTGCTTCCGGATGCTCAACACGATCGGCTACGACGGGCCGATCTCGGTGGAGTGGGAGGACGCCGGCATGGACCGCCTGGTCGGCGCCCCCGAGGCGCTCGCGTTCGTCCGCCGGCTGGCGTTCGACCCGCCGGCCGCGGCGTTCGACGCGGCCTTCTCCAGCGGCAACTAGGCGACCCCAGGAGGGCCGGGCACCCGATCGGGTGCCCGGCCCTCCGGCGTCTCAGGCGGGCACGCGCTCCAGGCCGGTCACCTGGCGGCACCAGCGGACGACGGCGCCGAGCACCTCGGCGTCGACGGGGCGGCGCAGCTCCCCGCGGTAGGCGCGCAGCGACGCCGGCCCCGGCTGCCGGCGCAGCGTGTGGGTGAGGTCGGGGACCCGCAGCGTCTCCACCGGCCCGCGGACCGTCCCCGCGATCGTCTCCAGGTCCGCCGCGGGCACCTGCACGTCCTTGCCGCCGGTCACCGCGAGCACCGGCACGGTCAGCCGGGCGAGGTCGGTGCGCGGGTCGTGGTCGAGGAACTCCCGGGTCCAGCGCGCGTTGACCCGGGCGCCGTCGATCCGCGCGACGTCGGTGGTCGTCGCCCGGATCCGCGCGTGGTTGGCGGCCACCCGCTTCTCCAGGTCGGTGCGCAGCAGCCGCAACAGGCCGCGGACCGGCGCGGGCAGCATCGGGGCGATCCGGCGCGCCTGCCAGCGGAGCAGCGCGTCGCCGGGCGTCGCGGAGCCGGCGAGCAGGACCACCCCGGCCACCGGGACGCCCCGGGCGGCGACCGCCGCGGCGAGCAGCGCGCCCTCGCTGTGGCCGGCCAGCACGATCCGGCCGGGGTCCACCTCCGGACGGGCGGCCAGCGCGTCCCGGGCCCGGGCCAGGTCGTCGGCGTTGTCGGTGAGCCCCGCGCGCCGCCAGTCCCCGCCGCCGCTGGCCCCGACGCCGCGCTTGTCGTACCGCAGCGAGGCCAGGCCGCCCTCGGCCAGCGCGTGCGCCAGCTCGCGGGTGACGCCGAACCGGGCGCGCCGGTGGTCCGAGTCGCGGTCGACCGGTCCCGAGCCGGGGGCCAGCAGCACCGCCGGCACCGGGCCTGGCGCGTCGGGGAGGGTGAGCGTGCCGGCCAGCGGGGGCTCGCCGGGCACGGTCACCGGCACCTCGCGGAGGCTCATCGCGGGGTCCCCGACAGCGCCGCGACGACGGCGGGCGCGTCGTCGACGGTCACCAGGACGGTGTCGACGCGCTGACCGGTCAGCTCCAGGCGCACGGCCGCCCCGCGCCGGACGCTCACGAACGACTTCCCGCCCCGCCGGCGCCAGGTGCCGATCTTGCGCACGCCGGGCACGCCGAGCCCGGGGGCGCGCAGGCCGCGGGCGGCGGCCAGCCCGTCGGGGACGACCTCGGCCGCGCGCACCGCGGTCAGCGGGACCTCGAGGTCGCGCAGCAGGCCGAGCACCTTCTCGGCCGGGGTGAGGGTGATCCGCAGGGTCTGGGATGTCGTCGTCACGGTCGCCATGGCATGATCATTCCCAACAGTGAGACCGTTGTCAATCATGAGAGAGGTCGAGCGCGTGGCGTCTGCGGACCTGCTGCTCCACCCGGTGCGCCTGCGCGTCGTGCAGGCCCTGCTGGGCGACCGGAGCCTGACCACCGGCGAGCTGCACGCCGAGCTGCCCGACGTCCCGGTGGCCACCCTCTACCGGCACGTCGGCGTGCTCGCCGAGGCCGGCGTGCTGGAGGTCGTGGGGGAGCGCCGGGTGCGGGGCAGCACCGAGCGCACCTACCGGCTGGTGACCGCCGCGGCCTCCGTCGGGCCGGAGGAGGCGGCGGGCATGACGCCCGAGCAGCACCGCCGCGCCTTCGGCACCTTCGTCGCGGCGCTGCTCGCGGACTTCGACCGCTGGGTCGACGCCGGTGCCGCCGCCCCGGACGGGCTCGATCCCGCCCGGGACGGCGTGGGCTACCGGATGACCGGGCTGTGGCTGGACGACGAGGAGTTCGCCGGCCTGCTCGACGACGTGCGCGCCGCGCTCCGCGCGCGCCTGGAGAACGCCCCGCGCGAGGGGCGCCGCCGTCGGCTGGTCGGGACGGTGTTCCTGCCGGGGGAGTGAGGGCTCAGGCGGCGCGGGCGGCCTTCCGCTCGGCCCGGCGCTCGGCCTTCGACACCCGCGCGTTGGCCTTGGCCAGGGTCTTCGCGGCCCGCTGCACGCGGCGGGAGCCGCGGTCCACGGTGCCCCGGGTCAGCAGGCCGACGCCGATGCCGAGCAGCCACACGTCCTTGGCGACGGTGAGGCCCTGCTCGGTCGGGGCCAGGCTGCCCTCCTTGCGCATGCCGGGCGTGCGCAGGTAGAGGCCGAGCAGGCCGCCGGCGAACCCGGTGAGCAGCGCGCCGGCCAGTGCGGTGGGCACGAACGGCGTCAGCAGCGCCGCGCCGACCGCGATCTCCGCCGTCGACAGCGCCTGGACGAACTGCCGCGGCTGGACGTCCTTGAGGAACGGGTACGTGCCGGAGGCGAAGCCGTGCAGGCCGGCGGCGGTCTGCTCGTCGGCGCCGCGCTTGCCCAGCCCGCTGTTGAGGATGAACGCGCCGGCCGAGATCCGGGGGCCGATCTCGGACAGGGTGATGGGCAGGGCCATCGGGCACCTCGCAGGGTCGTCGGGGACGGTCGGGACGACTCTTCCCGACCGTCCCCGGCGTGACACCCCCGGGTCAGCGACCCCCGCGCCGCGAGCGGCCGCTGAACGACGCCGCCGAGTGGGTCCCGGCGCGGGCGGCGAGCTCCGCGCGCGTGCGGGCCGGGCCCTGCGGGCTGCGGGCCTGTCCGCGGCTGCCGGTCGCCTTGCCGGCCGCCTTGGCGGGCGCCGCCGGGCTGGCAGCGGAGCCCCCGGCGGAGCGCCGGCGCCGGCCGCCGCCCTGGCCCTGCGGCTGGGGAACCGGGGCCGGGGCGGGCTCGACGTGCGGCGCGGCGGGGCCGGTGAGCGCGGTGATCTGCTCCGCACCGGGGCGCACCTGGCTCACGACCGGGGTGATGCCGGCCTGGCGGGTGAGCGTGCGCACCTCGCCGTTCTGGTCCGGGGTGGACAGCGTCACGACCGTGCCGCCGGCGCCGGCGCGGGCGGTGCGGCCGGAGCGGTGCAGGTAGGCCTTGTGCTCGGTCGGCGGGTCGACGTGCACGACCAGCGCGACGTCGTCGACGTGGATGCCGCGCGCGGCGATGTCGGTCGCGCAGAGCACCCGGGTGCCGCCGGTGCTGAACGCCTCGAGGTTGCGCTCGCGGGCGTTCTGGCTGAGGTTGCCGTGCAGGTCGACGGCGGGGATGCCGGCCGCGGTCAGCTGCCTGGCCAGCTTCTTGGCCTGGTGCTTGGTCCGGGTGAACAGCACGCTGCGGCCGAGGCCCGAGGCGAGCTGGCGCACGACCTCGGCCTTGTCGGCGGCGCTGACCTGGAACACGTGGTGGGTCATGGTGGCGACCGGCGCGACGGCGGGGTCCACCGAGTGCGTGACCGGCTGCGACAGGTAGCGCTTGACCAGCACGTCGACGCCGTTGTCCAGCGTGGCGGAGAACAGCAGCCGCTGGCCGCCCTGCGGGGTGCGGTCCAGCAGCCGCTTGACGCCGGGCAGGAAGCCGAGGTCGGCCATGTGGTCGGCCTCGTCGAGCACGGTCACCTCGACGGCGGACAGGTCGGCGTGGCCCTGGCCGATGAGGTCCTCGAGCCGGCCGGGGCAGGCGACGACGACGTCGACACCGGCGGCCAGCGCCTGCACCTGCGGGTTCTGCCCGACGCCGCCGAAGACGGTGGTGGCGCGCAGGCCGAGCGCCGTGGCCAGCGGCTCGACGGTGGCCATCACCTGGTTGGCCAGCTCGCGGGTCGGCACCAGGACCAGGGCCCGCGGCCTGCGCGGCTGCCGCCTGGTGGTCGAGGCGGCCAGGCGGGCCACCAGCGGCAGGCTGAAGGCGATGGTCTTGCCCGAGCCGGTGCGGCCGCGGCCGAGCACGTCGCGGCCGGCGAGGGAGTCGGGCAGCGTCGCGACCTGGATGGGGAACGGCGCGGTGATGCCGCTGGCGGTGAGCACCTCGACCAGCGGGGCGGGCACGCCGAGCTCGGCGAAGGTGGCGTCGGTGGGGAGCACGGTGGCGACGTCGCCGGCCGGGATCTCCTGCGGCTCCGGGGCCGTCTCGGTGGTGGCCGGCACCGTGGTGGCGGGGGCGGTGCTGCCGGCGCCGCGACCGCGGCCGCCGCGACGGCGGCGGGGCCGGGACGTGCCGGCGGGCGTGGGGGACTGCGGGGAGGTCATGGGTTCCTCGGTGGTACTCGGGTCGCCGTCCTCGGCCACCGCACGCGGGCGCACGCCGGCCCCGTCTGCGGGGCGGGTCGCGCCGTGGGCGACGTCGGACAGCCGGGCGCGCCTCCGTGGCGCTGCACCAGCCCGACGTCGAGTCCTGCAGCTCCGGATGAGCGAGGGCGGCGCCGGTATGCCCCACTCAACCAGACGCGGGGGCCGATCCTGCCGTGGGCGGGGGAGTCGCGCGTCACACCGCCGTGCGGCCGGCCCCGCGGTAGGTGCGGCGGTAGGCGCCGGGCGAGACCCCGATCGCGGCGCGCAGGTGGGCGCGCAGCGACGCCGGCGTGCCGAAGCCGGCGTCGGCGGCGACCCGGTCGACGGGGACGTCGGTGGACTCCAGCAGCCGGCGGGCCAGCGCGATCCGCTGCCCGGCGAGCCACCGCTGCGGCGACACCCCGGTCTCCTCGCGGAACCGCCGGGTGAAGGTGCGCACGCTCATCCGCGCGTGCGCGGCGAGGTCGGCGAGGCTCAGCGGCTCGCCCAGGCGCTCGAGCGCCCAGGCGCGGGTGGGCGCGGTCCCGGCGTCGCCGGCCTCGGGCAGCGGCCGCTCGACGAACTGCGACTGCCCGCCCTCCCGCCACGGCGCGACGACGTTGCGCCGCGCGACCCGGTTGGCCACCTCGCTGCCGTGGTCGCGCCGCACCAGGTGCAGCAGCAGGTCGATGCCCGCGGCCACGCCGGCGGAGGTGAGCACGTCGCCGTCGTCGACGAACAGGACGTCGGGGTCGAGCCGGACGGCGGGGAAGTTGCGGCGGAAGTGCTCGACGTCGCGCCAGTGCGTGGCGGCCGGCCGCCCGTCGAGCAGGCCGGCCGCGGCGAGCACCGAGGAGCCGGTGCAGATCGACACCATCCGCGCCCGGCCGGCCGCCTCGCGCAGGGCGTCGCGCAGTTCGCCGGGGATCCGGCCCTCGACGACGGCCGGGCCGCCCATGATCCCCGGGACGACGACGGTGTCCGCCTCCGCGAGCACCGACCCGTCGTGGTCGGGCAGCACCGAGAAGCCGTCGGCCGTGCGGACCGGCCGCCCGTCGAGCGTGGCCACCCGCACCCGGTAGAGGGGCCGGCCGTGCGCGTCCTCGGCCAGCCCGAGCAGGCGGTAGGGCAGTCCGAGCTCGAAGCCGACGACGCGGTCGACGGCGACCACGACCACCTCGTGCAGGGCCGGGGCCGGGCCGGATGTCATGGCCGGATCCTTGCACGTGTTGGCCGCCGGGCCACTGGCCCGGGAACCGGGCCGTCGGTCATGCTCTCCGCTCGTGACCACCGCCGCGCCGCCGCACGCCCGCCGTGTCCACCCCGCCTGGTGGGTGGCCGCGGTGACCTTCCTGGCGCTGGTCGGGGCCGCGGCCTTCCGCGCGGTGCCCGGGGTGCTCATCGACCCGCTGCGCGAGGAGTTCGGCTGGTCGGTCTCGACCATCTCGGCCGCCGTCGCGGTGAACATGGCGCTGTACGGGCTGACCGCGCCGTTCGCCGCGGCGCTCATGGAGCGGCTCGGCATCCGCCGGGTCGTCGTCGGCGCGCTGCTGCTCACCGCGCTCGGCAGCGGGCTGACCGTGTTCATGACGGCGAGCTGGCAGCTGGTGCTGCTGTGGGGGTTCGCGGTCGGGCTGGGCACCGGCTCGATGGCGCTGTCCCTGGTGGCCACGGTGACCGGCCGCTGGTTCGTGGCCCGCCGCGGGCTGGTCTCGGGGATCCTCACCGCCGGCGGCGCCACCGGGCAGCTGGTGTTCCTGCCGGTGGTCGCGGCGGTCGCGCAGACCGGCGGCGGCTGGCGCGCGGCGTCGCTGGGCACCACGGCCGCCGCGCTCGCCGTCGTCCCGCTGGTGGCCTGGCTGCTGCGCGACCGCCCGCGCGACGTCGGCGCCGTCCCCTACGGCGGGACCGCCGCCGACGACCCGGAGCCGGTGCGCACCGGTGCCGCGCGCACCGCCGTCCGCGGGCTGCTCGACGCCGCGCGCACCCGGCCGTTCTGGCTGCTCGCCGCGGGCTTCTTCATCTGTGGCGCCTCGACCAACGGGCTGGTGCAGCCGCACTTCATCCCGGCCGCGCACGACCACGGCATGCCGGTGACGACGGCGGCGTCGCTGCTCGCCGTCGTCGGGGTCTTCGACATCGCCGGTACCGTGCTGTCCGGCTGGCTCACCGACCGCACCGACCCGCGGGTGCTGCTGCTGGCCTACTACGCGCTGCGCGGGTTCTCGCTGTTCCTGCTGCCGCCCCTGTTCGGGCCGGACCTGCACGTCAGCATGATCGCGTTCATCGTCTTCTACGGGCTGGACTGGGTGGCCACCGTGCCGCCGACCCTGGCGCTGTGTCGCGAGCACTTCGGCGCGCGGGCGCCGGTCGTGTTCGGCTGGGTGTTCGCCTCGCACCAGGTGGGGTCGGCGGTGGCCGCGTTCGGCGGCGGGGTGGTCCGCGACGTCACCGGCTCCTACGACCTGGCCTGGTTCGGCGCCGGCGCCCTGTGCCTCGTGGCCGCGGCGCTGTCGATCTCCATCCGCCGCCGCCCGACGCCCGCCGCCCCGCCCGCGGCGCCCACCGAGCCGACCACCGCCTCGGCCGCCACCACCCACGGTTGACGGCGGTCAGTCCAGGCGCTCCAGGGTCATCCGCACGGTCTGCAGCCGGATCTCGCCGTCGCGGAAGACGAACGTGTCGACGCCGTCGAGCACGCGGGCCTTCTCCGCCACCGCGCTCCACTCGATGAACAGCACGTCGCCCTCGAAGACCCGGGTGGGGACCTCCCAGGCCGCGTCGGGGAGCTCGCCGAGCAGCGTGGAGAACAGCTGCCGGACGCCGTCGCGGCCGCGCAGGACCTGGTCCGGGGTGATCAGGACGGCGTCCTCGGCGTAGTCCGCGGCGATCGCGTCGACGTCGGCGGCGCCGATCGCGGCCACGTGGTGCTCGAAGACCTCCTGGGGCGTGCGGGCCATGGCTCCTCCTCGTCGTGGTCCCGGCCGGGCCCCGAGGATGCTCCGCACACCCGGCCGCGACCAGCCCCTCCGGAGCGCAGTGGCGTCAGGCGGTGGTGGCGGCCAGGGCGGGGTCGACGGTGCGGCCGGCCATGAGGTCGGCGGCGCGCTCGGCGATCATGATCGTCGGCGCGTTCGTGTTGCCGCGGACCAGTGTCGGCATCACCGAGGCGTCGACCACCCGCAGGCCGTCCAGCCCGTGCACCCGCAGCTGCGGGTCGACCACCGCGTCGCCGTCGGTGCCCATCCGGCATGACGACACCGGGTGGTACAGCGACTCCAGCGTCTCCCGCACCTTCGCCCGCAGCGCGTCGGCCGTGCGCACCGTGCCGCCCGGCGACCACTCCGCGGCCAGCACGGAGGCCAGCGGCCCGACCGAGGCGATCTCGCGGGCCTTCTCCACGCCGGTCACCAGCGCGTCGAGGTCCCGCTCGTCGGTGAGGTAGCCGGCGTCGATGGCCGGGGCCCACGTCGGGTCGGCCGAGCGCAGCCGCACCGAGCCGCGCGAGTGCACGTGCACCAGGACGGCGGCCGCGGTGAACGCGTCGACGTCGGGGTCGACCTCCGCCTGCCGCCAGAACTTGACCGGCAGGAAGTGGTACTGCAGGTCGGGCTGGTCGAGGTCCGGCCGCGAGCGGGTGAACAGCCCCGCCTCGGCCAGGTTCGACGACAGCGGCCCGCGCCGGGCGCCGAACCACTGCGCGTACCCCGACGGCGACTCCGCCCGGAACAGCGACTTCCCGGAGCGCACGTCCCAGATGACCGGCACCAGCGGGTGGTCCTGCAGCCCGCCGCCCACGCCGGGCAGGTCGTGGACGACGTCGACGCCGACCTCGCGCAGGTGCGCGCCCGGCCCGATGCCCGACAGCATCAGCAGTTGCGGCGAGTTCACCGCGCCGCCGCACAGCACGACCTCGCCGGCCGCGCGCGCGGTGTGCGTCTGCCCGCCGCGCCGGTACTCGACGCCGGTGGCCCGCCCGCCCGAGACCAGCACCCGGGTGGTGAGCGCCCCGGTGAGCACGGTGAGGTTCGGCCGGCCCAGCGCCGGGCGCAGGTAGGCGTCGGCGGCCGACCAGCGGCGGCCCCGCTTCTGCGTCACCTGGTACTGGCCCACGCCCTCCTGGGCGGCGCCGTTGAAGTCGGCGTTGCGCGGGTATCCGGCCGCGACCGCCGACTCGACCACCGCGCGCGTCCACGGGTGCGGCGAGCGCAGGTCCTCCACCCGCAGCGGCCCGCCGACGCCGTGGAAGCGGTCGGCGCCGCGCGCGTTGTCCTCCATCCGGCGGAACAGCGGCAGCACCGCCTCGTAGGACCACGACGGGTCACCGGTGAGCTGCGCCCACTCGTCGTAGTCGGCCGCCGCGCCGCGGACGTAGATCATCGCGTTGATCGACGACGACCCGCCCAGCAGCTTCCCGCGCGGCCAGAACAGCCCGCGCCCGCCGAGGCCCGGCTGCGGCTCGGTCGTGTAGTTCCAGTCCCGCCGGGTGCGCCAGACCTTGTACAGCGCCGCCGGGATCTGCACCTCGAGGACGTCGTCGGAGCCGCCGGCCTCCAGGAGGAGCACCCGCACCGACGGGTCCTCGGTCAGCCGCGCGGCCAGCGCGCAGCCGGCCGAGCCCGCCCCGACGACGACGACGTCGTACTCGGCGCGGTCCCCTGGTGCCGGGGCCCGCACGCCGCTCACCGGTGCCGCCCGTGGACCATGCCCATGACCCGGGCCAGCGCGTCGGCCGCGGCCGGCGGGCGGGCGAAGGACATGAGGTTCACCGGCAGTGCGTACCTCTGGCGGGTGATCGCCTTGGCGCGGGTGAACTCCTTGAGCCCGTCCTCGCCGTGGATCCGGCCGAAGCCGCTCTCGCCCACGCCGCCGAAGGGCAGCGCCGGGATCGAGGCGAAGGTCAGCACCGAGTTGACGCTGGTCATGCCGCTGCGCATCCGGCGCGCGAGGTCCATCGCCCGCGCCTTCGAGCGGGAGAACACCGCGCCGGCCAGCCCGTACGACGTCGCGTTGGTGCGCTCCAGCGCCTCCTCGGCGTCGGCCACGCGGGTGATGGTCAGCGTCGGCCCGAAGGTCTCCTCGCGGACCGCGGCCGAGGACTCGGGCACGTCGAGCAGCACCGTCGGCGCCACGAAGCCGCCGTCCACGCTGCCGCCGAGGACCGCCCGGCCGCCGGAGGACGTCGCGTCGTCGAGGTGCCGCCGCACGACGTCGGTCTGCGACGCCATGGTCATCGGGCCGTAGGCGGCCTCGTCGTCGGAGCCGGGACGCAGGGCGCGCACCCGCTCGGTGACCTCGGCGACGAAGGCGTCGTACACCTTCTCCGTGGCGTAGACCCGCTCGATGCCGATGCAGGTCTGCCCGGCGTTGCTCATGCCGCCCCACACGGCGGCGTCGGCGGCGGCGGCCACGTCGGCGTCGTCGTCGACGATCATCGCGTCCTTGCCGCCGAGCTCCAGGAGCACCGGGGTGAGCGTCTCGGCGCAGGCGGCCATGACCTTGCGGCCGGTGGGCCCGGAGCCGGTGAAGGCCAGCTTGTCCACGCCGGCCCGGCACAGCGCGGCGCCGGTCTCGCCGAACCCGGTGACCACCTGGAAGGCGTCGGCGACGTCGGGGACGGCCGCGCGCCACGCGGCGGCCAGCCAGGCGCCGACGGCGGGGGTGAACTCCGAGGGCTTGAAGACGACGGCGTTGCCGGCGGCCAGCGCGTAGGCGATCGAGCCCATCGGCGTGAACACCGGGTAGTTCCACGGGCCGATGACGCCGACGACGCCCAGCGGCTGGTACTCGAGGTGGGCGGCGTGGTTGGCCGCGAGCATCCCGGCGGGCACCCGCCGCGGGCCGAGCGTCTTCCGCGCGTGCGCCCCGGCCCAGGCCAGGTGGTCGACGGCGAGGGTGATCTCGAGGATGGCGTCGGCGTGCGGCTTGCCGTTCTCCCGGTGCACCAGGTCGGCCAGCTCGTGCATCCGCCGGGCCAGGTAGCCGCGGTAGGCGGCCAGCCGCTGCCGGCGGCCGTCGAACCCGAGCCCGGCCCAGCGCGCGGCGGCCGGCCGGGCGCGCTCGACGGTCCCGCGGACGGCGTCGGCGTCGTGGACCGGGAAGACGCCGACGACGGCGCCGGTGGCCGGGTTCGTCGACTCGAAGATCTGGGTGGTGGCGTGCCGGTCGACCGTGCCCGCGGCGGCGTGGGTGACCGTGTCCATCTGCTCGGCGAGCGACATGTGGCGCAGGTTACCTGCGCAAGTTACCGACGCGTAGCTCCGGTCCGGGACCCGTCCGGGGAGTCCGCGCGCTGCCATGCTGGCGCCCGTGGCCGACGCCTTCGACACCGCGGGGCTGCGCCGCCGCGTGCTCGCCGCGTGGACCGACTCCCCGGCGCGCTTCCGGGAGGACGCCAACGCCGAGGAGGACCTGGTCCGCGGCGGCTACCGGGACCGGCTGCTGGTGGAGCTGGCGCAGAACGCCGCCGACGCCGCGGTGCGCGCGGGCGTGCCCGGGCGGCTGCGGCTGGAGCTGGCCACGGTGGGCGGTGGGGGAGAGGTGCTGCGCGCGGCCAACACCGGCGCCCCGCTGGACGCCGCCGGGGTGGGCGGCCTGGCCACGCTCCGCGCCTCCGCCAAGCGCGACGAGGTGCGGACCGTCGGCCGCTCCGTGGGTTCCGGCGGGCCACAGCTCCACACGGTCGGCAGGTTCGGCGTCGGCTTCGCCGCCGTCCTCGCCGTCAGTGACGAACCGGCCGTCCACTCCACCACCGGCGGCGTGCGGTTCAGTGCGGCGCACACCCGCGCCGCGGTGGCCGACGTCCCGGCGCTCGCGGGCGAGCTGGCCCGCCGCGACGGCGCCGTGCCGGTGCTGCGGCTGCCGTGGCCGGCCGACGGACCCCCGCCCGACGGCTTCGCCACCGAGGTGGTCCTGCCGCTGCGCGCCGGGTCGCGGGCCGCCGTCCGCACCGCCCTCGAGGCGCTGGAGGCCGAGCTGCTGCTGGCGCTGCCGGGCCTCGCCGAGGTCGAGGTCGCCGTCGACGGCGCCGTCCGCACCCTGGCGTGCACGCGCACCCCGCCGCTGGCCCGGGTCCGCGACGGCGACCGCACCACCACCTGGCGGCTGGCCACCCGCAGCGGCGAGCTGCCCGCGGAGCTGCTGGCCGGCCGCCCGGTCGAGGAGCGCGCCCGCCGCGGCTACGACGTCACCTGGGCGGTGCCCCTCGACGACGACGGCCGGCCGGTGCCGCTGAGCGGGCGCCAGGTGGTGCACGCCCCCACCCCGAGCGACGAGCCGCTGTCGCTGCCGGTGCGCCTGATCGCGCCGTTCCCGCTCGGCCCCGACCGCCGGCACGTGGCGCCGGGCCCGGTCACCGACGCGCTGGTCGACGTCGCCGCGGACACCTACGCCGACCTGGTCACCGGGCTCCCGGCCGACCCCGCCGTGCTGGGCCTGGTGCCGCGCATCGGGCTGGCCGCCGCCGAGCTCGACGCCGCCCTGGGCTCCGCCGTCCTCGACCGGCTGCGCGCCGCCGCCTGGCTGCCGGCCGCCGACGACCCCGGCGCCCGGCAGCCCCCGGACCGGGCCGCGGTCCTCACCGAGGATCCCGATGAGCGGGTCGCCGTCCTCGCCGGGGTCGTGCCCGGGCTGCTGCCGGCGGGCTGGTCCCGGCGCGACGGGGCGCCCGCGCTGGCCGCCCTCGGCGTGCGGCGGGTCGGCCCCGCGCAGGTGGTGGAGGCCGTCTCCGGGATCGGCCGGCCGGCGGACTGGTGGGCGCGGCTCTACGCCGCCCTCGACGGCGCCGACCGCGAGGAGCTGGGCGCGCTGCCGGTGCCGCTGGCCGACGGGCGGACCGCGCCCGGCCCGGCGGGAGTGCTGCTGCCCGGCGAGGACCTGCCGGTGGCGCGGCTGGGCCCGCTGCACCTGCGGGTCGCCGACCCCGCCGCCGTCGCCGACCCGGCCGCCCGGCGGTTGCTGGAGCGGCTGGGCGCGCGCCCGGCGACCGCCGCGGTCGTGCTCGCCGACCCGGCCGTGCGGGGCGCGGTGGAGGAGTCGGTCGACGCGGTCGAGGAGGGCTTCGACGACGGCGACCCCGCGGCGCTCGCCGAGGCCGTGCTCGCGCTGGTCGCCGCCGCGGGCACCGCGCCGGGGGAGCTGCCCTGGCTGGCCGAGCTCGCGCTGCCCGACGCCGAGGGCGCGTGGGCGCCGGCAGGGGAGCTGCTGCTGCCCGGCGCGCCGCTGGCCGCCGTCCTCCGCGACGGCGCGCTCGGGACGCTGGACCCGGACTTCGCCGCCGCGCACGACCCCGCCGTGCTACGGGCCGCGGGGGTGCTCGCCGACTTCGCGCTGGTGCACGCGGAGGACCCCGACGACCTCGACGTCGACCGCACCGACGCGTGGGCCGACGCCGTCCTCGACCGGCTGCCGCCCGGCGGACCCCCGCCGGCGTGGCCGCCGCTGACCGCCGTCCGGGACCTGGAGCTGGTCGCCGACTGGGCCGGCGCGCTGCCGCTGCTGGCCGCCGCGCCGGAGCAGGCGTGGGCCGACGTCGTCCTCGACGGCACCGCGGTGCCCTCGTACCTGCGCTGGTGGCTGAGCACCCACCCGGTGCTCGGCGGCCGGCGCCCCGACCGGCTGTGCGCACCCGGCAGCCGCGAGCTGGAGAGGCTGTACGACCCGGCCGAGGGGCCGCCGGCGGTGCTCGGGCGGCTGCGGCTGCCGGCCACCGTCGACGACGTCCTCGCCGACGTCGACACCGCCCTCGACCTGCTCGACCGGCTCGGCGACCCCGCGCGCACCGTGCCGGCGCCGGTGCTGCGCACGGTCCACGCCCGGCTGGCGCGCGCGCTCGACGGCGTCGACGTCGACCCGCCGCGCCGCGTGCGGGTGGCGCCGGACCGGGTCGCCGACCCCGCGCGGCAGGCCGTCGTGGTGCTCGACGTCCCGTGGGTGCAGCCGCTGGTCGACGCGCTGCTCGTCCCGGCCGGCGGCGCGCCTGAGGCGGTGGCCGACCTGCTCGACCTGCCGCTGGCCGGTGAGCGGGTGCGCGCAGAGGTCACCAGCACCCCGGTGCGCCGGCAGCCGTGGGCGGCGGTGCCGGGAGCCGGCCTGGCCGCCGCCCGGCTGGGCGTGCCGGAGCTGACCGGCGAGGTCGCCGTCCACGAGCCGCTGCTGGCCGGCGGTCGGCCGGTGCCGTGGTGGCCCGGCGACGGCGTCGACCACGTGGACGGCAGCCCCGCCGCGCTCGGCCGGGCGCTGGCCTGGCGGGCCGGTGCCTGGCCGCTGCGGCAGGCACTGGCCGAGGCGTTCGCCGAACCCGGCCGGGCCGCCGACCTCGCCGCGGAGGACGCGGTCGGCTGACCCGGCCGGCGGACGTCAGAACCAGCGGGGGACGGCCTGGGCGCCCGGGGCGTGCCCGTGCGCGGAGGTCCGGCCGCCTGTCTTCCGGCCCCTCTGCAGGGGCCCACCGCGAGCGTGCGAGCGGTGGGGGGCAGAGGGGTCCTTCGACCAGTGGGCGGCGGACAGGGACCCGGCGCGGGCGGTCGGGGCGAGCCCCGCGGTCCGCAGCCAGCGGACCCCGGCGACGCCAGGGAGCTGGGCGTGCAGGACCGGGCCGAGCGCCGCGCCGGGCGAGGCGAGCACGGCCGAGGCCAGCCGCTCGAACGCGGCGGCGTCCGCGGGGGAGAGGGCCCCGCGCGCGGCGGCGGCCGCGGCGGGCAGGGGACGGGAGGGACGTGACACGGGTGCCTCCGGGAGGAGGTCGGACCGGCCGCGGGCAGCCGGCAGCCAGGGGAGGGCGCGCCCGGGAGGGCGGAGGGAGCGGGGAGCGGCAGCTCGACCCGTGGGCGTCCTGATCACAGGACGCGGACGTCGCGGTGAGGCGGTCGGCTCAGGAGCGCATGCGGCGACGGTAGGGAGACCCGGCCCGGCCCGTCGAGTCCTTTCCGGCGGCGGCTACCGCTGCGGGGCGTCGTCGGCGCCGGCCGAGCGGGCGGCCTTGCGCGCCTGGTGGGCCTCCCACCGCTCGCGGTCGCGGGCGCGGGAGCCCGCGGTGCGCTCCCAGCGGTCCTTGCGCCGGCGCGCGCGGAGCATCTCCCGCTCCTCGAAGGAGGAGTGCGTGTCCCAGTCCCGGGCCATGAACAGCACCAGCAGCAGCACGGCGCCGAAGATGACCAGTCCCGACGCGACGATGACGTCCGGGATGGCGAGGAACGCCACGACCGAGACCGCCGCCCAGATCAGGCCCGCCAGCACCAGTCGCGCGTTCACGCCTCCAGTATCCCCGCCCCGGCGCGCGGGGGGCGTCCCCGGCGTCCCGGGCGCGGAGTCCCTGGTCACGGCCCCGCGCGCCGCGGGCGACACGCCGGTTGCGGCACGGTGTACAGCCCGTGGCGGACCTTGCGCCCCATCCGCCCCGCGCCTACCGTCCGGGTTGCGGTTCAACATCCAGCCGTGATCCGCCAGTGCCGGACTCCGCGCCGTGGTGTGGCTCTCGAGCCGCTGTCCTCCGCACGGGCCCGCCCTCGACCGAGAGGCGCACCGTGACCACCATCTCCTCAGACCCCCCGACGACCTCGGGCTCCGCCGACGACCTGCTGACCGTCGAGACCGCCTCCCTCGACGGGGTCACCCGGCTCGTGTGCACCGGTGAGGTCGACTGCGCCAGCGCGCCGCTGCTCCGCCAGGAGCTCGACGGCGCCTTCGCCGCGGACCCGCGGGTGGTCACCGTGGACCTGGAGGCCGTGACCTTCCTCGACTCGGCCGGGCTGTCCGCGCTGGCGGTCGCGCACCGCACCGCCGAGGCGCAGGGCGCCCGGCTGCGGGTGCTGGTCGGCACGCGGGCGGTGGTCCGGGCGCTGCAGGTCACCGGCCTGTGGGACCTCCTGGGCGTCGAGCAGGTCGAGCGCGGCGCGGGAGCCGGCGCCGCGTAGGAGAAGGACCCCCTCGCCCCCCGCCACCCGCGAGCTCGCGACGGGACCCTGCGAGGGGGCCGTCTCCCCGACCTGGCTGCGCGCGGCACCGCGCCGGGGAGCACACTCGGCGACGGTGCGGGGCCTGCCCGCGGGCCGAGTCGAGGAGGAGGACGCCGTGCGTGACGCGGTCATCTGTGAGCCGCTGCGGACCCCGGTCGGGGGCTTCGGGGGGTCGCTGCGGGACGTGCCCGTGCAGGACCTCGCCTCCACCGTCGTCAGGGCGCTCATGGAGCGCACCGGCCTGCCGCCGGAGTCGGTCGACGACGTCGTCCTCGGCCACTGCTACCCGACCATGGAGGCGCCGGCGATCGGCCGCGTCGCCGCCCTCGACGCCGGCCTGCCGGTGACCGCGAGCGGCATCCAGGTCGACCGCCGCTGCGGCTCGGGCCTGCAGGCGGTGCTGTACGCCGCGATGCAGGTGCAGACCGGCGCCGCCGACGTCGTGCTGGCCGGCGGCGCCGAGTCGATGAGCAACGCGCCGTTCTACTCGACCGCCATGCGCTGGGGCGTCAAGGCCGGCCCCGGCGTCCTGCTGCAGGACGGCCTGGCCCGCGGCCGCGTCACCGCCGGCGGCGTGAACCACCCCGTGCCCGGCGGCATGCTCGAGACCGCGGAGAACCTGCGCCGGGAGTACTCGATCGGCCGTGAGGAGCAGGACGAGTACTCCGTCCGCAGCCACCAGCGCGCCGCCGCCGCCACCGCGGAGGGCCGGTTCGCCGACGAGATCGTCCCGGTGACGGTCAAGGGCCGGAAGGGCGACACCGTCGTCGACCGCGACGAGCACATCCGCCCCGACTCGAACGTCGAGACCCTCGCCAAGCTCCGCCCGATCATGGGCAAGGACGACCCCGAGGCCACCGTCACCGCCGGCAACGCCAGCGGCCAGAACGACGGCGCCGCGGTCTGCGTCGTCACCTCGCCGGAGAAGGCCGCCGAGCACGGCCTGCGCCCGCTGGCCCGCGTCGTGTCCTGGGCGGTGGCCGGCGTCCCGCCGCGGACCATGGGCATCGGCCCGGTCCCGGCGACGGCGAAGGCGCTGGACCTCGCCGGCCTCAAGCTCTCCGACATCGACCTCATCGAGCTCAACGAGGCCTTCGCCAGCCAGGTGCTGGCGGTGACCCGCGAGTGGGGCTTCACCGAGTCCGACTTCGACCGGATGAACGTCAACGGCTCGGGCATCTCGCTGGGCCACCCGGTCGGCGCCACCGGCGGGCGGATCCTCGCGACGCTGACCCGCGAGATGGACCGCCGCGGCGCCCGCTACGGCCTGGAGACGATGTGCATCGGCGGCGGGCAGGGGCTGGCCGCCGTCCTGGAGCGCGTGTAACACACCCCGCCCGGCGTGTCCGGGGGCTGCCCGGCATGATCGGCCGGCAGCCCCCGACCCCGAGGAGAACCTCCCCATGAGCGAGTCCCCCGCCCGCGTCGCGATCGTCACGGGCGCCGCCCGCGGCATCGGCGCGGCCACCGCGCTCCGCCTGGCCGCCGACGGCTTCGCCGTCGCCGTGCTCGACCTCGACGAGTCCTCCACCGCGGGCACCGTCCAGGCGATCGAGGCCGCCGGCGGGCGCGCGCTGGGGGTGGGGGCCGACGTCGGCGACCCCGAGCAGGTGCAGGCCGCCGTCGACCGGATCGCCGCGGAGCTCGGCCCGCCGGTCGTGCTGGTCAACAACGCCGGCGTCACCCGCGACAACCTGCTGTTCAAGATGACCGACGCCGACTGGGACCTGGTCATGCACGTGCACCTGCGCGGCTCGTTCCTCATGACCCGCGCCTGCCAGAAGCACATGGTCGAGGCCAAGTGGGGCCGGGTGGTCAACCTGTCCTCGACCTCGGCGCTGGGCAACCGCGGCCAGGCCAACTACGCCACCGCCAAGGCCGGGCTGCAGGGCTTCACCAAGACCCTCGCCATCGAGCTGGGCAAGTTCGGCGTCACCGCCAACGCCATCGCCCCGGGCTTCATCCAGACCGAGATGACCAAGGCGACCGCCGAGCGGATCGGCCGGAACTGGGAGGAGTACGTGGCCGAGCGCGCCGCGGCGATCCCGGTGGCCCGCGCCGGCGTGCCCGAGGACATCGCGCACACCGTCTCGTTCTTCGTCAGCGAGGGCGCGGGCTTCGTCTCCGGCCAGGTCGTCTACGTCGCCGGCGGCCCCCGCACCTGAACCCGTGCACTTCCGCGGATCTGCACGGTGCAGATCCGCGGACGTGCGCGGTCACGACGACGGGTCGCGGTCGGGGTAGCGGGCGCGGGCCAGGGCGTAGACGCCGAACGCCGCGAACCCGGCCGCCACGACGGTGAGCAGCCACGGGCCCGCGCCGGTGCGGCCGATCGTGGTCATCGCGCCGTCTAGGCCGGTGGCGGTGGAGACGTCGGCCGTCGTCGCCGCGCGCCACAGCAGCACCCCGACGACGCCGAACGCCACGCCCTTCGCCACGTACCCGACCCGCCCGACGGCCTCGATCACCGGCTCCCACCGGTCGGGCGCGGCGGGCAGGTCGACGTCCTTCATGAAGCCGCCGGTGGCCCCGCGCCACAGCGAGTACAGCCCCACGGCGACGACGCCGGTGGCCGCGACCGCCACCGCCACCGCGCCGCCGGGCACCTCGAGGGTCTCGCCGGTCAGCTCGCGCAGCCGCTCGTCGGCCTCGTACTCGGCGCCGACGGCGAACAGCAGCGCGGTGACCCCGAGGACGGCGTACACGAAGGCCTTGGCCAGGCACTTGGCGCAGACGACGGCGGTGCGGGTGCGGTGCACGCGGTCGAGCAGTCCGCGCCACCACAGCAGCACCTCACCCCCCTGCCAGAGCGCCAGCGCCAGCAGGCCCAGGCCGATCGCCCACAGCAGCACCGACCCGCCGGGGGTGCCGGCGACCGTCTCCAGCGCCCCGGTCTGGTCGGCGTCGGTGCCGGCCGCGCCGCGGGAGACCCGCCAGGTCAGCCAGCCGATGAGCAGGTGCACCACCCCGTAGGCGACCAGCCCGACGCGGGCGGCGGCCGCCAGCACCGGGTGGTCGGTGACCTCCCGGGCGGCCGCGACCGCCCGGTGCACGCGGGAGAACGGCCCCGTCACGTCCGCTCGGGGTAGCGCGCCCGGACGAAGCAGAAGACCCCGAACGCGGCGATGCCCAGGGCCACCAGGGTCAGCAGCGCCTTCCCGAACGGGGCCTCGAGGATGGTGCGCAGCGCGCCGTCGAGGCCCGAGACCTTCGCCGGGTCGAACGTGACCGCCGCGTAGACCAGCAGCGCGCCGACCACCCCGAACGCGACGCCCTTGGCCGGGTAGCCGACCTGGCCGAGGCGGGTGACCGTGCGGCGGGCGGCCGGCGGTGCGGAGGCGAGGTCGATCTCGTCGACGAAGCTCTTCTTCACGCCCTTGAGCACCTGGTGGACGCCGATGCCGATGACCACCAGGCCGGCCACGCCGACCAGCCACCGACCGCCGGGCCAGCCGAACACGCCGGCCGCGGTCTGCTGCTGCTGGGCCGCGCTCGACTGGCCGGCGCCGGTGGCGAACCGGAACGCGGTCACCGCCAGCACGACGTAGACGACCGCCTTGGCCAGCGCCTTGACCGACCTGGTGACCGCCTTCTTGCGCAGCTCGCCCGACGCCGACCAGCCGTACCGCCAGCGCAGCACCTCGGCGGCCTGCCACAGCGCGAGCGCCACCAGCCCGATGCCGAGCACCCACAGCAGCGGCTTGCCGACCGGCGTCTCGGCGAGGGTGCCCAGCGCGCCGGACTGGTCGGCCGGCTGGCCGCCGCCGCCCCAGGCCAGCTGCAGCGCCAGCCACGCCACGAGCAGGTGGACCACGCCGTAGGCGACCAGCCCCACGCGGGCCAGGTTCTCGAGGGCGTCGCTCCTGCCCGGCCTGCCCGTCGCCGTCCCCGTTCCGGTCATGGCCGCCCTCCTCGGTCCGCTCCTGTGCGGCGATCAGCGTGGCACGGGGACGGCCGCCGCGCCGGTCAGCCGACCGGGTGCCGGGCCCGGGCCAGCAGGTAGACGGCGAAGGAGGCCAGCCCGGTGGCGACGACGACCAGCAGCCACCGGCCGTAGGGCTCCCCGGCGACGGCCCACAGCGCGCCGTCGAGACCGGTGGCGCGCGCCGGGTCGAAGGTCGCCGCGGCCCAGCCGACGACGCCGCCGACGAGGACCAGCGCCACGCCCTTGAGCACGAAGCCGACCTGGGCGAAGCGGTGGGTGAGCCGGCACAGCGCCGGGGCGACGGTGCGGAGGTCGAGCTCGCCGAGGAAGTCCGACCGCAGGCCCTTGCGCACGTGGTAGAGCCCGATGCCGACGACGAGCGCCGCGACGCCCACCACCAGCTCCTGCCCGGCCGGCCACGACAGGACGCCCCGCACGGCCTCGCGGTCCTCGGCCGGTGCGTGCACCAGGCCCAGGGCCTGCCGGACGGCGGCCACCGCCAGGTAGCCGTAGAACGCCGCCGTCCCCACGGTCTTGACCACCTGCACCAGCGCCGCGCGGCGCTCGCGGCCCGGCGGCGGCAGCCGGTGGTGGTGGCGCAGCACCTCGACCGCCTGCCACAGGCACAGGCCGGCCAGCGCGCCGGCCAGCACCCACAGCAGCACGTTGCCCAGCGGGGTGGCGGCGAGGAGGGCGAGCGCGCCCGCGGAGTCGGTGGACTCGGCGGGGGCGACCAGTCCGGGCGTGCCCCAGCCGAGCTGCACCGCCAGCCAGGCGACCAGCAGGTGGATGAGCGCGCAGCCGACCAGCCCGGCGCGGGCGACGTGCTCGAGCAGGCGGCTGCGGGCAGCGCGCTGGGGCGCCCGGACCCCGCCCTCGGTCACGCCGCCCCCGTCGTCCTCGCCCGTGCGCCTGCTCGCGCGGGGACCCGAGCGTCGCACGCACCGGGCCGCCGCGGCGGGTCCGGCGGCCGATGCGGGACACTGGGCGTCGTGGTCAACGCGACGGCGGCACGCACGAAGACAGCACGCACGAGGACGGGCACCGCTCCTCTCCGCACCGAACGGGACGTCGCCCGCCGCGCCTGGCCGCTGCGCGCCGCCCTCGGCGTCGTGCTCGTCGTCCTCGCGGTGCTCGCCGTCGTGACCGGTGACCTCGGCGCCCGGCTGCTGCTCGGCGGGCTGGGCGTCCTCGCCGCCGCCCGCGGCGCGGGGCTGTTGCGCGCGGGGTCGGTCCCGGCCGGGGCGGCCGCCGTCGCCGGTGGGGTCGCCGCGGTCGCGGTGGCCGTCGTCTCCGCCGCCGCGACCGGCTGGGTGCTGCTCGCCGGCGTGCCGCTGGTGCTGCTGGCCGGCTCGGCCGTCGCGTTCGCCCGCGGGGGCGCCGCCCGCCGCGGCGGCGCGGCGCTGCTGGTGTGGACCGTGCTGGTCGGCGCGCTGCTCGCCGGCACCCTCGCCGTCCAGGGCGCCGGGCGCGCCGCCGACGTCGCCACGGTGGTCGCCGCCCTGGCCGCCGGCCTGGCGGCGGTGCCGCTGCTGGTCGCCGCGGCCGGGCTGCGCGCGGTCGCCCACGCCCCGGCGCCGGCCCGCCCGGCCGGGTGCGGGGGCTGCGCCTGCTCGGCCGGCGGCTGCGGCGTCCCGCAGGCCGGCTGACGCGGCCGCTCCGGTCGCGAGTCGCCCGATCTCGTTCCGTCCCGGCGGTGTCGTGGGTAGGGAGCGGGCGTGAGTGGACACGTCTTCGTCGTCGGCGCCGACCTCACCCGCCTGTCCTGCGACGACGTCCTCGTGCCCACCGGCCGCACGCTGCGCATCGCCGCCAGCTGGCGGGCGCTGCTGCCCGACGACCTGGTGAGGGACGAGGACGCCGACGGCGTGTGCGTCGACCTGGGGTGGCACGGCGACGAGCGGGTGCTCGAGGTCCCCGGCACCGGGCCGCGGCGGGCCTGGCTGCTCGACACCGTCGACGACTGCGGCCGCGGGCTGGGCTGGCTGCTCGACGGCGCCCGCGAGGCGCTGGCCGCGGTCGCCCGCCGCGAGGTGACCGAGCCGGTGCACGGCCGGGCGCGGCGGCTGGTCGGGCTGCCGGCGCTGGGCACCGGCTGGGGCGGGGCGGCCGGGCGGCGCGGGGACCTGCTGCAGCAGCTGCTGCCGGTGCTGCGCGAGGCCGCCGACGAGCACGGCTTCGACGTCGCGCTGGTGCTGCGCGGGCCCAGCGACCTCGCCGCCGCCCAGCGGGTGCGCCGCGGCGACGACGCCGGCTGGGACCTGCCCGAGCCGCTGAGGGCGCTGGCCGAGCAGCTGGGGGAGCGCGCCCGCCGCGGCCAGCTGGCGCTGTTCATCGGCGCCGGGGTCAGCGCCGCCGCCGGCCTGCCGACGTGGGAGGAGCTGCTCGGGGAGCTGGCCGCCCGCTCGGGCCTCGACGAGGACCTGCGCGAGGGGCTGTCCCGGCTGCCTCCGCAGGACGCCGCGGCGCTGCTTGCCCGGGAGCTCGGCCGCGACGAGCTCGAGCGCTTCGTGCAGGAGCGCTTCGGCCCCGGGCCGTACGCGCTGGCGCACGCGCTGATCGCCGACCTGCCCGTGCAGGAGTTCGTGACCACCAACTACGACCCGCTGGTCGAGCTGGCCGCCGCCGACATGGGCCGGGAGCTGTCGGTGCTGCCCTACGACGAGCCCCGGCCCGGCCGGCCGTGGCTGCTCAAGCTGCACGGCGACGCCGCGCACCCGGCCGGCGTCGTGCTGACCCGCGAGGAGTACCTGCAGCTCGGCGACTCCCGCGCCGCGCTCTCCGGCGTCCTGCACTCGCTGCTGCTCACCCGGCACGTGCTGTTCGTGGGCACCTCGATGCTCGACGACGACCTGATCCGCATCGCCCACCAGGTGCGCAGCGCGGTGCAGGTGCCCGGGCGCGAGCCGCGCCGCCGCTCCGGCACGGTGCTCGCGCTGCGCGAGGACGCCGCCCGCAGCCGGCTGTGGGAGCAGGACGTGGAGACGGTGGCGATGGGCGGGGCGGACGCCTCGCCGGCCGAGGCCGCGCGCCGGCTGGAGGTGCTGCTGGACCTGCTCGGCTGCCTGTCCACGCCGCCCACCGGGTACCTGCTCGACCCGGCCTACCGCGGGATGCTCTCGGACGAGGAGCGGGTGCTCGCCGAGGCGCTGCAGAGGGTCGCCGAGGCGCTGCCGGAGGGGGCGTCGACGCCGTCGGCGGCCGGGGAGGTGGCCGCGCTGCTGCGCCGACTGGGCGCCGGGCGCTCGGGCGGCCGCCGCGACGGGTCCGCCGACGACCGCCCCGTCGACGAGGCCACCGACGCCCGCGACGACCGGCTGCAGCAACAGCGCCCGGGCTGAGGTTGGCCCGGCCCCGCACGGGGAACCGCGGGACCCATGCGCCTGGAGAACTCCCTCGCCCTGCTCACCAAGGGCTACGCCTGGCTGCCCGACCTGCGCCGCGCCCGCGGCCGGCACGCCGTCGGGACGCGGCTGGGCGGCCTGCCCGCGGTCGGCATCGAGGGCCCCGAGGCGGCGCGGTTCCTCTACGACGAGGACCACGTGCACCGCGCGCACGCCATCCCCGAGCCGGTGCAGGGCACGCTGTTCGGCAAGGGCGCGGTGCACACCCTCGACGGCGAGGCGCACCGGGTGCGCAAGGCGATGTTCGTCCAGGTGCTCATGGACCCCGCCGCGATCGAGGCGCTCACCGAGCGGGCCGCCGCCGCCTGGGACGACGCCGCCCGCGAATGGGCCACCCGCCCGCAGTTCGTGCTGTTCGACGAGTCGGCGCGGGTGATCGCCGGCGCGGTCACCCGGTGGGCGGGGATCACGGTCGCCGACGACGAGGTGCCCGCGCTCGCCCGCGACCTGCTGGCGATGGTCGACGGCTTCGCCACCGCCGGGCCGCGGCACTGGCGCGCGCGGCGGGCCCGCGGCCGGCGGGAGGAGTGGCTCGCCGGGATCGTGCAGCGGGTGCGGTCCGGGGAGCTGGTCGTGCCGGCGGGGTCGGTGCTGCAGGTCGTGGCCGCGCACCGGGACGCCGACGGCGGGCTGCTCGACCCGCGGGTGGCCGCCGTCGAGCTGCTCAACGTCATCCGCCCGACCACCGCCGTCGCCTGGTTCCTGGCCTTCTCCGGGCACGCGCTCGCCACCTGGCCCGACTACCGCGGCAAGCTGGCCGCCGCCGACGCCTCCTTCGCCGAGGCGTGGGCGCACGAGGTGCGGCGCTTCTACCCCTTCGCGCCGTTCATCGGCGGCCGGGCGCCGCAGCGGCTGGAGTTCGCCGGGCAGACGATCCCGAGGAACGCGATGGTGCTGCTCGACCTGTACGGGCAGAACCACGACCCGGACCTGTGGGAGGAGCCCTACGCCTTCAGCCCCGAGCGGTTCCTCGGCCGCGGGATCGGCGAGTTCGAGCTGGTGCCCCAGGGCGGCGGCGACCCGCGGACCAACCACCGCTGCCCGGGCGAGCGGATCACGGTCGCGCTGCTCGCCGCGCTGGCGCCCCGGCTCGCCCGGCTGCGGGCGGACTTCGCTCCCGGCCAGGATCTGACCATCGCGCTGCACCGCATCCCCGCCCTGCCGGCCAGCCGCGTGGTGATGCAGCCGCGCTGACCCGTTCCGCGCGCTCGTGCTCTGTCTGCCCGTGGGGCAGAGCTCGAAGGGAGGGCGGACGGGTGTCCCTCCGTGCGCTCGTGCTCTGCCCCCCCCAGTGGGCAGAGCACGAGCGTCCGCCGAGGAGGGATCAGCGGGGGTCGAGCCACCAGAGCACGGCCTCGCCGTCGCACCGCGCGGTGACGGCGATGCGGCCGTCGTCCCCGGCGTGGAGGTACCCGACCAGCTCGTCGCACAGGCCGAGCGGCGCCCCGACCTCGCCCGTCACGACGTCGACGACGACCACCGACGCCGCGGCCGACTCCTGCTGCAGCGTCAGCCACAGCGCCGTCCCGTCGAACTCGGCGTCGGTGACCGGTGTGCCGCGGAAGGCGCCGTCGGCGGTGAGCACCGCGGGCGCGGTCGCAGCCACGGTCACGGCCACCACGTGCTCGCGGTCGGCGCCGTCGGCGTCGGCCCCGCGGACCACCGCGTACACGGTGCCGTCACCGACCACGACCACGTCCTGGACCTCGGCGCGGACGAAGCCGGGCGCGAGGTCGACCGGCGCGCTCCGCGGCAGCAGGTCCGGTGTCAGGGCCAGCAGCAGGCTGCGGGCCGGCGCGCCCGTGTCGGGTCCCAGGGTCCTCGCGACCACGACCACCCGGGAGCCGTCGGGGGAGACCGCCACCGCACCGACCTCCGCGGAGGTGGGCTCGACGCCCTCGACGGCGAGGTCGGCGTCGGCGGAGGCGAGGACCGCGCCGGTGGCCGGGTCCACGGCGAGCAGCAGCGGGGGACCGGCGCTGCGGGACACGGCCACGTACAGGACGCCGTCGGGGCCCACGGCCGCGGCCGAGCCGGTGAGCAGCACGTCCCCGGGGACGGCGACCGGGAGGGTGGCGGTGACCGTCCCGGTCGCCGGGTCGACGACCTGCAGCGCGTAGCCGACCGGTCCCGTGCCCGGCCACACCGGGCCGGCGACCACGGCCGCACCGCCGGAGCCGAACGCGGTGTCCGGGCGGGAGCCGGGCGCGAGCTCCGCCGTCGCCTGCACCGTGGTGCCGTCCGGGCCGACGACGGCGAGCGCGGCGCCCGGCGCGGCGGCGTCCACGCCGGCGTCGGCCCCGGCCAACAGGACGAGGGTGGTGCCGTCCGGGCCGGAGGAGACCCCGCGGGCATCGGTGTGGTCCCCGGCCGGGCCGCTGCCGGGCACGGACACGGTGGTCTGCGAGGCCTCGGCCGCCGGCGCGGCGGACCAGGGCGCGGCCGCCGGGGCCGGGGAGCACGCGGCCGTCGCGAGCAGCACGGCGGGGAGCAGGACGGACACGGTCGGCAGGCGTGAGCGGGACACGCCGTCCACCCTCCGGACGGCGCTTGCGCTCCACTGCGCCCGCGGTTGGGCCAGGCTAGGCCGCGGCGGCCCCCAGCCGGCCGAGCACCGCGGGCAGCGGGCCGGGGGAGAGCACGGTCAGCCGCTGGGTGGCGCGGGTGAGCGCGACGTAGAGGTCGTTGAGCCCGCGCACGCCCTCGTCGAGGACGCCCTGCGGGTCGGCGACCACCACCGAGTCGAACTCGAGGCCCTTGGCCTCGCCCGGCGTGAGCACCACCGGCCCCAGCGAGGAGTCCGCGCCCGGCCCGGACTGCACGTCCGGCCGCAGCTCCCCGAGGGCCGCGACCACGCCGGCCACCCGGCTCGGCGGCACGAGCACCGCCGTCGTCCCCTCCCGGGCGGCGAGGTCCGCGGCGACCGCGGCGACCCGCCCGGCCAGCGCGGACTCCCCGGTGACCTCCGCGACCGGCGGCGTGCCGCCGCTGCGCACCGACCGCGGCGGTCGCAGCCCGGTGCCGGTCGCGGCCAGCACGTCGGCGGCCACCGCCATCACCTCGGCCGGGGTGCGGTAGTTGACGGTCAGCTCCTCCAGCCGGAACGCGTCGCCGACGTGCGGGCGCAGGACGGCGTCCCACCGCTGCGCGCCGCCCAGGCTGCCGGTCTGCGCGACGTCGCCGACGACGGTCATCGACCGGGTCGGGCAGCGGCGCACCAGCAGCCGCCAGGCCATCGGCGAGAGCTCCTGCGCCTCGTCGACGACGACGTGCCCGAAGGTCCACGTGCGGTCGGCGGCGGCCCGCTCGGCGGTGGTGCGCAGGTCCAGCTCGCGCTGCCGGTCGGCGAGGTCCTCGGCCGACAGCAGGTCGCCGGCGCTGAGCACCTCGGCCTCCAGGTGCTCGTCCTCCAGGTCCACCGACCGGGAGCCGTGCAGCACGTCGAGGGTCTCCTGCGCCCGCTGCAGCGCGCGGCGGCGGTCCCGGTCGGCGCGGGCGCGCTGCGCGCTGTCGTCGAAGCCGAGCAGCTCCTCGGCCTCCTCGAGCAGCGGCACGTCGGCGGGGGTCCACTCGCTGCCGCGCGGGCGGTGCAGCAGCGCGCGGTCGGCGTCGGACCAGCCGGGGGTGGCCGCGGCGATCCGCGCCGGGTCGGCGAACAGGTCGGTGAGCAGCCGCTCGGGGGTGAGCACCGGCCACAGCTCGGCCAGCAGCGACCGCACGCCCGGGTCCTCGCTCACCTCGCGGCGCAGCGCGGCGACGTCCTCCCGGTCGAGCAGGCCCGCGCCGCCGTCCACGTCCCGGCCGAGCCGGTCGGCGTAGCGCTTGGTCAGCGTGTCGACGACGCGGCGGACGAACACCGGCCGGGCCAGGTTGTGCAGCGGGTCCGCGCGCCGCGCCGCGTTCCGCGCGCGGGTGACGTCGATCGGCCGCAGCCGCAGCCGGAACCCGTCGACCTCGACCTCCCGCGGCGCGGCGGGCACCACCTGCCGGTCGGCGATCGCGGCGCGCAGCACGTCGACCATCTCCAGCCGGCCCTTGACCGCCGCGGTCTCCGGCGACTCCGCGCCGCGGGCGTCCAGGCCCGGGCGCAGCTGCCCGAGCCCGGCCAGCAGCACGCCGGTCTCGCCGAGGGAAGGCAGCACGTCGGCGATGTAGCGCAGGAACGTCGGCGTCGGGCCGACGACGAGCAGGCCGCGGCGGGCCAGCCGCTCGCGGTGCGTGTAGAGCAGGTAGGCCGCCCGGTGCAGCGCGACGGCGGTCTTGCCGGTGCCCGGCCCGCCCTGGACGACGAGCACGCCCGCGGCGTCGCTGCGGATCACCCGGTCCTGCTCGGCCTGGATGGTGCGGACGATGTCGGTCATCCGCCCGGTGCGCGAGGCGTCGAGCGCGGCCAGCAGCGCGGTCTCGCCGGTCAGGCCCGAGCCCATGACGCCGTCGGTGAGCACCTCGTCGTCGAGGCGGACGACGGTGCGCCCGCGGGTGCGGATGTGCCGGCGGCGCACGATGCCCAGCGGCTGCACCGGCGTCGCGACGTAGAACGGCCGGGCCGCGGGCGCCCGCCAGTCGACCAGCGCCGGGTCCCGCGCCGGGTCGTCGCCGGGCAGGCCGATCCGGCCGACGTAGAGGGCGCCGCCGTCGTCGGCGCGGTCGATGCGGCCGACCACCAGCCCGGCCTCGGCGGCGTCGAGCGCGACCACCCGCTCGCCGTGGAAGCGGACGGTGGCGTCGCGCTCCTGCAGCGCCTGCGGGTCGACGGCCGGCCAGGTGATCGCCTGCCGCCAGCGGGTGCTGGCCAGCTCGCGGGCCGCGTCCAGCCGGCGGTACAGGTCGGTGACGTACTCCTGCTCGAGGGCCAGGTCCCGCGCGGAGGCGAGGTCGGGGTCGGGGACGACGTCGGACGGGCTCGCCGGCAATGCACTTCCCTCTGCTAGAATGGCCGAAGTTCTCCTCGGTGCCATTTCGCGCGCCATTCCTGGCGCGCGCGGCAATCGACCATCCTGCGCCTTTCACCCCCTCGCTGTCATCTCCCGCCCGCGTGTCGGGGCGAGGTCTGCGCCACCAGGGCGTCGAGGGCGTCCGCCAGTGCCACCGGCCGGCTCAGCGCGCACAGGTGCCCGCCGGGGACCTCGACGATCCCCAGGCCCAGCCGCTCGCGGGCCACCCGCCGCTGCAGCGCGACCGGGAAGAAGCGGTCCTCCGCGCCGGCGAGCACCCGCGTGGGCACGGCGGGCCAGGCGGCCAGCGGCCACGGCTCGCCGAACGGGGTCCCCGACTGGTCGTCGGCGTGCTCGGCCCCGGCGGCCCACACCTCCGGCGGCACGTCGTGGGAGAAGTCGGACTCGACGTCGTCGTCCACGGGCCGGCCCTGCGCGCGGGCACACGCCGCCCGGGCCTCCGCCTGACCGACGGCGTCCCACCACTCCCCGCCGGTCTCGCCGGGCCGCGGCACCATCGCGTTGAGCAGGACCAGCAGCCGCACCGGGCGGCGGTCGGCCACCAGCGGCGCGGTGAGCCCGCCCATCGACTGCCCGACCACCACGGCGTCCCCGTCCGCGGACCGGGCGTCGAGCGCGGCCGTCGCCACCTCGGCGTACCGCCGGAGCCCGGCGGTGTCGTCGTCCGCGGGCAGGTCGACGGCGACCGCCTGGTGACCCCGGCGTTCGAGCTCGGGGACCAGGCGGTGCCAGTACCAGGCGCGCCCACCGGCGCCGGGGACGAGGAGGAAGACGGCCACCTCCTCGGGACCGGCGCCGGGCGCTGGACTCATCGGCCGGCTCAGAAGAGGCCGGCGAGCTCCCGCACCGCGGTGGCGACCGGGTCGCCGGTCCACTCGTGCGCGGGGCCGTCGGCGGCGGTGTCCCCCGCGGCGGTGTCCTCGGCGGCGGCGAACGTCCCGCCGGCCGCCGGCTCGATCCCGCTGTCGTCCTGGTCGGCGGTCAGGCCGTAGCCGTACTGGACCGACACCTCCCAGTAGGTCCAGCCGTCGGCCTCGGCGAAGACGTAGGTCACCGAGGCGTAGGCGTAGGAGGTCGGGGCCATCGGCTCGGAGAAGTCGGCGTACCCGTCGTCGTCGACGTCGTAGGCGGCGGCGTCCACGTAGCCGTCGAGGTCGGAGTCGGCGCCCCACACGTCGGGCAGGCCGTTGCCGGTGGTGTCGACGCCGACCTCCTCGACGTAGCCGTCCTCGTCACCGTCGAAGGCGAAGGTGTCGGCCCAGCCGTCGAGGTCGGTGTCGACGGCGACCTGCTCGACGTAGCCGTCCTCGTCCCAGTCGACGGCCCAGGTGTCCTCGTACCAGTCGCCGCTGTCGTCGAAGGCGTACAGGTCGACGTAGCCGTTGGCGTCGGTGTCGTAGGCGTTGTAGGCGACCGAGCCGGCCGACGCGGTGCCGGCGCCGGCGAGCACGGCGGCGAACGCGGTCGCGGGGACGGCGGTGCGCAGCAGGGTGCGGGCGGCGCGGGTGCGGGTCGGGGCGGTGCGGGTCATGGCAGTGCCTCCTCGGTGGTCGAGCCGCGGTCCGGCTCGCTGCGAGGACGCTCCCGCGCACCCCCTGTACGGGACTGGGCGCCGACTGGAGGCCCGGCTTGCACCCGCGTACCAGTGGGCTGCCAGTGCGCCCTGGCGGGATGGGTGGGGAGTCAGCGGAGCGGGATGAGCGGGGAGTCAGGGGAGACCGCGTCGTCCCGCAACCCGCAGGACACCTGCCCGACATCCCGGCTGCCTACCGTCGGGGGCTCCCGGACGACAGGGGAGAACACCATGTCCACGACCACCACCGAGCGCCCCACCGAGCGGGCGTCCTGGACCTGCCCGAACTGCCACGGCGAGACCACCACGGCCAAGAAGCGCTGCCGGGACTGCGGCACGTCGCGCTACTGACCCCTCCGGGAGCGGGCCCGTCGTCGCGCCCGCTCCCTCGGCCCGCCGTTCAGTGCGCCGGCGGGGCACCCCGCAGCCGCACCACCGCCGCGCGGTAGCGGGCCCGCCCGGCCAGCCGCCACACCAGCCGGGTGCCCCTGCCCAGCCCCGCCATCAGCCGCGCCTGCTCCGCCGGTGCGGCGTCCTCGAGGGCCAGCCCCAGCACCGTCAGCCGCTCGCGGCCCGACAGCGCCGGCCGCGCGGCGTGCACGATCGCCGTCCACTCCCGTGCCGGCAGGTGCGCCTCCAGCAGCGGCAGCAGCTCCCGCTCCTCGGCCGCCGTCTGCGCGTCCACGACCGCCGCCAGGTCCAGGCAGGCCAGGGCGAAGGCGTCGCGGGCCGGCGGCGTGCCGGCGACCGCCCACTGCCGGGCGGCGGTGGACAGGTCGCGCAGCCGGTTGTCGACGGCGGCGCAGCGGGTGGTCCACGCGGCCACCCGCGCCCGCGCGGGCCCCGCGGCGCCGGCCGGCAGCGCGCGCTCCAGGGCCGGCCACAGCAGCTCGCGCTCCACGGCGTGGTGGCCCAGCAGCACCCGCCCGAGCAGGTCGGCGTGCCGGGTCAGGGCCGCGGTGCGCGCGGCGTCACCGGGCGGCGCCCAGGTCGCCAGCTCGGCGAGGGTCCGCAGCTCCCGGCGGACCAGCCGGTGCAGGACGCGCTGGGAGTCGCCGGCCCGGGTCGCGGCGGGCACCTCCGCGGCGGGTGCGGGGGGACGCAGGGAGGTCGGGACGGCGGTCACGGGACACCTCCGGTGCAGCTCAGGGGGGAGGGACCGGACCGGGTCTCGTCCGGGACGGGGGCAGGGTAGGAGCCCGCCGCACGGGGGGACAGGGGTCCGTGCGCGGGCGGGCGGGGACAGGGACGCTCGCGTCCGTTACCGTCCCGGGCGTGACGGTGGTCACGCGGAACTGCGTGCGCGTGAGCGGGCCGGAGGGGGCCCGGCCGATGGTGCTCGCGCACGGGTACGGCTGCGACCAGACGATGTGGCGGGCCCTGGTGCCCGAGTTCGCCGTCGATCACCGGGTGGTCACGTTCGACCACGTCGGCGCGGGCGGGTCCGACGTCTCCGCCTACGACCCCGTCCGCCACGGCACCCTGCGCGGCTACGCCGAGGACCTCCTCGACGTCGTCCGGGAGCTGGACCTGACCGACGTCGTCCTGGTCGGCCACTCGGTGAGCGCGATGATCGGCGTCCTGGCGGTGCGGGCCGACCCCGGCCGGTTCGGGGCGCTGGTGATGATCGGCCCGAGCCCCCGCTACGTCGACGACGAGGACTACACCGGCGGCTTCAGCCGGGCCGACGTCGCCGCGCTGCTGGAGTCGCTCGACAGCAACCCGGCGCAGTGGGCGGCGGCGCTGGCCGCGGTGGTCGCCGGGCCGGACCACCCCGACGTCGCCGCGGAGCTGGCCGAGAGCTTCTGCCGCACCGACCCCCGCATCGCCCGCGACTTCGCCCGGGTCACGTTCCTCTCCGACAACCGCACCGACCTCCCCGCGGTCCGGGTCCCGACGCTGGTGCTGCAGTGCTCCGACGACGCGATCGCGCCCGAGCCCGTCGGCCGGTTCGTGCACGCGCAGGTCCCGGGCAGCGTCTTCAGGCGGCTGGCCGCCACCGGGCACTGCCCGCACCTGTCCGCGCCCGAGGAGACGACCGCGGCGATCCGCGCCTTCCTCGGGGGCCCGGCCGGCCCGTGACCGACCCCGCACCGCCCCCGGACCGGCTGGAGCAGCCGGAGGGTCTCGCGCGGCTGCTGGAGGAGGACCCCGCCGACCTCTACGAGAACGCCCCCTGCGGCTACCTGTCGATGGTCCCCGACGGGCGGGTGGTCAAGGTCAACCGCACCTTCTGCACCTGGACCGGCCGGGAGCCCGGCGACGTCCGCGGCCGGCGGCTGCCCGACCTGCTCAACGCCGGCGGCCGGGTGTTCTACGAGACCCACCTCGCGCCGCTGCTGCGGCTGCAGGGGGCGGTCCGCGAGGTGGCGCTCGACGTCGTCCGCGCGGACGGGTCGGTGCTGCCGTGCCTGGTCAACGCGGTCGAGGTCCGCGACGAGGACGGGCAGCCGCTGCTGGTGCGGGCCACGGTGTTCGAGGCGACCTCGCGGCGGCGCTACGAGCGGGCGCTGCTCACCGCGCAGCGGGCCGCGGCCGAGTCCGAGGCGCGGGCGCGGACGCTGCAGCAGGTCGTCTCCGAGCTGGCCGCGGCGGGGTCGGCCGAGCAGGTCGCCGAGGTCGTCGTCCGCCGGGCGCGGGCGGCGGTGGAGGCCGGCGGCGCCGCGCTGTGGCTGGCCCTCCCCGGGCCGGAGGGGGCGCCGCTGCCGGTCGCGCTGGCCGCCAGCGACCACGTGGCGCCGCACCTGCTCGGCGAGCTGGCCGCGGCGGCGCGGGACGGCGCGGAGCTGGTCCGCACCGGCGGCGTCCGGTCGGTGCCGGTCGGGCCGGCGCTGCGCGACCGGTGGCCGGGGCTCGCGGAGGCGATGGCCGAGGCCGGGCAGGAGGCGGTCGTCGTCGTGCCGGTGACGGCGGCCGACGACCGGCACCTCGGCGCGCTGGTGCTGGTCCTCGGCGTCACCGACGACAGCGAGCTGATCAGCCTGGCCGAGCCCGGCGCCCGCGGCTCCCTGGCGCCGGCCGACGCCGACCTGCTGGCCACCCTCGGCCGGCAGGCCGGGCAGGCGCTCGAGCGCGTCCGGCTGCACGAGGAGACCGTCCGGCAGGCGGCCCGGTCGGCGTTCCTGCTCGAGGCCGCCCGGCTCATGGCCGCCGGGCACGGGGTCACCGAGACGATCGCGGGACTCGCCGAGCTGACCGTCCGCCGGCTGGCCGACGTGTGCGTCGTCGACGTGCTCACCGAGCACGGGCTGGCCGAGCCGGTGGTCGCGCACGCCGACCCGGCCCGCCGCCCGCTGGTCGAGGAGCTGCGCGACGTGCACCTGCCCCGCCGCGACGGCGCGCACCCGAGCGTGCGGGCGCTGACCCAGCACCGCACGGTCTGGCTGCGCGGGGCGGCCGACGCCGAGCTCGCCCGGGCCACCACCAGCCCGCGGCACCGGGAGGTCACCCGGGCGCTGGAGCTGGCCGACCTCGTCTGCGTGCCGCTGGTCGCGGAGAACCGGCCGCTCGGGGTGCTCTCGCTCGCCGCCGACGTGCGCCGCGGCCCGTTCACCGAGGCCGACGTCGAGACCGCCGAGCAGCTCGCGCTGCAGATGTCGCAGGGCATGGACGTCGCCCAGCGCCACGAGCTGGACGAGCACACCTCGCACACGCTGCAGGCCAGCCTGCTGCCGCCCGCGCCGCCGGAGGTCCCGGGGTACGCCGTCGCCGTCCGCTACCTGCCGGCCAGCCGCGGCGCCGACGTCGGCGGCGACTTCCACGACGTCGTCCCGCTGCCCGGCGGCGAGGTGGCGCTGGCGGTCGGCGACGTCGTCGGCCACGACGTGACGGCCGCGGCGACGATGGGCCAGCTGCGCAGCGTGCACCGCGCGTTGCTGGTGGACCGGCCGGGGCCGGCGGCGCTGGTCGACCGGCTGCACGGCAGCTGGCCGCTGCTCGGCCTGCCGCGGATGGCCACCGCGCTGTTCGCCCGGCTGCACCCGCCCACCGGCGGGCTGCGGATCGCCTCGGCCGGCCACCCGCCGCCGCTGCTGGTCGAGGGCGGGCGGGCCGCGCTGCTCGACGTCCGCCCGGGCCGGCTGCTCGGCGCCCCGCCGGGTCCCGCCCCCGAGTGGCGCGGCCGGCTGCGGCCCGGCGCCACGCTCGTCCTGTTCACCGACGGGCTGGTGGAGAGCCGCACCGCCGACATCGACGAGGGGCTGGACCGGCTGTGCGACGTCGCCGCCGCGGCCCCCGGGGACACCGGCCCGGACGCCCTGTGCGACCGGCTGCTCGACGCGCTGGCCGGGCCCCGCCGCGCCGACGACGTCGCCCTGCTCGTCCTCACCCGGCTGCCGGTCGAGGGTCTGGCGGGCCGGGAGGAGGAGGCGGACCATCGCAGCCACCGCCCCGTCCGCGGGGCCGGGCGCGAGGAGGCCGCCGTGGAGCAGACGCGCAGTGAGCTGACCGACGTGCTCGAGGGCGCGACTGGGGACGTCACGGTCTCCGGGGACGCCATGCGCTGGACGCCGGGGCGGGCGGAGCCGCCCGAGCCGGCCCCCGCCTTCCCGGGGATCGACGTCGCCGCGGGGCTCGGCTCCGTGCTGGGGCTGGACCCCGTCGCGGTGCGCCGGCTGGTCACCGGCGCCGTCGACCGGCTCACGACGGTGGCCGGTGACGTGGCCGACGGGCTGCGCCAGCTGGCGCGGGACGCGTTCCCCGGCGGCGACGACCGCAGCTGACCTCGTCCCCGCCCGGCGGGTGGAGGGCGTCCGACACACCCGGGCGCGGGTGTTGCACCCGGGCGCACGGTAGAACCGAGGGCGACAACTGCCACGCCGACGTGGGGACGTGTCCGTCATGAGCAGCAACCAGTTGACCCTGGCACCCGCGCCGCCGTCCGAGGCGGCCGAGCGGGTCCGCCTGGAGGTCCGGGAGTTCCTCGCGCAGGAGCTCGCCGCGGGGTCCTTCACCACGCACGTCGACACCTGGCTGTCCGGCGTCGACCCGGAGTTCTCGCGCAAGCTCGGCGCCCGCGGCTGGCTGGGCATGACCTGGCCGAAGGAGTACGGCGGCCACGAGCGCACCGCGCAGGAGCGCTACGCCGTCACCGAGGAGCTGCTCGCCGCCGGCGCCCCGGTGGCCGCGCACTGGATCGCCGACCGGCAGTCCGGGCCGAACCTGCTGCGCTACGGCACCGAGGCGCAGCGCAAGGACATCCTGCCGCGCATCGCCGCGGGGGAGTGCTACTTCGTCATCGGCATGAGCGAGCCGGACAGCGGCTCCGACCTCGCCTCGATCCGCACCCGCGCCACCCGCAACGCCGACGGCGACTGGGTGGTCAACGGCGCCAAGATCTGGACGTCGAACGCGCACCACTCCCACTACGGGATCGTGCTGGTGCGCACCGGCCCGCCCGGGGAGGGCCCGCGCGGCAAGCACCAGGGCCTGACCCAGCTGCTGGTCGACCTGTCGCTGCCCGGCATCACGGTCAACCCGATCCGCATCCTCGACGGCGGCCACCACTTCAACGAGGTGGTGTTCCAGGACGCCGTCGTGCCCGGCGACATGCTGCTGGGCACCGAGGGCGCCGGCTGGCACCAGGTGACCGCGGAGCTGGCCTTCGAGCGGTCCGGCCCCGAGCGGTTCCTGTCCACCTGGCCGCTGCTCGCCGAGTTCGGCCGCCGCGTCGCGTCGTCGCAGGACCCGGCGCAGCTGGCCACGCTGGGCCGGCTGTCCGCGCGGGCACTGGCGCTGCGCCAGCTGTCGCTGCGGATCGCCGCCGCGCTGGACCGCGGGGAGCTGCCCGACATCCCGGCCGCGCTGGTCAAGGACATGGGGACGACGTTCGAGCAGGACGTCGTCGACGAGGTGCGCCGGGTGGCCGACGTCCCGGCGTCGCTGGACAGCCCCGACCCGCTGGGCCGGGCGCTGGCCGAGGCACAGCTGCACGCGCCGGGCTACACGCTGCGCGGCGGCACCAACGAGATCCTCAAGGGGATCGTGGCGCGCGGTCTGGGCCTGCGATGACCACAGCGAGTGAGCATCGCAGGGAGCGCCAGCGACCGAGGAGCGGAGCGAGCGCGGCGTCGAGCCGAGGGGTGGAGCGATGAGCGATCAGGACCTGGTGGTCGAGACCGTCCGGGACATCCTGTCCGGGCACGAGCCGTTCGTCCTCACCGCCGAGAGGCCGTGGGACGAGGGCCTGTGGTCGGCGCTGGCCGAGGCCGGGCTCACCGGTGTCGGGCTGCCCGAGGAGGCCGGCGGCTCCGGCGGCGAGCTCGCCGACGCCGTCGCGATCGTGCGCACGCTGGCGGCCGGCGCCGGCGCGGTGCCGGTGGCCGAGCAGCTGCTCGTGGCCGGCCCGGCCGTGGTGGCCGCCGACCTCGACCTGCCCTCGCCGGAGGAGCCGCTGACCGTCGCCGTCGACGGGACGGTCGCCGCCGAGCCCTCCGACGACGGCGACGGGCCCGGCCGGTTCACCCTCTCCGGCACCGCCACCGACGTCGCGTGGGCCGGCGTGGCCCGGCACGTCGCGGTGCTGGCCACCGCGCCGGCCGGGATCGAGGGCGCGGTGCTGGCCGTCGTCGACGCCGCGGGGCTGACGGCGTCACGGGCGGTCAACCTCGCCGGGGAGCCGCGCGGGTCGCTGGTGCTCGACGGCGTCGGCGCGCGGGGCGCGCTGCTGACCCCGGCGCGGGCCGCGGAGGTGCGCGCCCGCTACGCGCTGGCCCGCGCGGTGCAGATCTCCGCGGCGCTGGAGCAGGTGCTGGCCTGGACGGTGCAGTACGCCGGCGAGCGGCACCAGTTCGGCCGGCCGCTGGGCAAGTTCCAGGCGATCCAGGTGGAGCTGGCGCAGATGGCCGGCGAGGTCACCTCGACCGCCGCGCTGGTCGACGCCGCCGTCCAGGCCCTCGGCCGCGGCGAGGCGACGATCGGGCTGGCCGCGGCCGCCGCCAAGGTGCGCGCGGGGGAGGCCGTCGAGCGGGTGGCCAAGCTCGCCCACCAGGTGCACGGCGCCATCGGGTTCACCCAGGAGCACCGGCTGCACCACCTCACCCGGCGCTGCTGGTCCTGGCGCGACGAGGCGGGCAGCGAGCTGACCTGGTCGCGGTTCCTCGGCGCGGGCCTCGTCGCCGCCGGCCCGCAGGACGTCTGGCCGGCCTTCACCGCCGTCGTCTGACGCTCCGGGCCGGCGCCGGAACGAGGCGCCGGCCCGGGTGGCCCTCCTGCAGGGGCCCGCCGCGAGCGTGCGAGCGGTGGGGGCAGGAGGGTCCTCAGACCGTCTCGGGCACCCGCAGGTGGGCGAGGACGAGGTCGAACTCCTCGGCGTCGGTGATCTCGAGCTTCATGGACCGGGCGAAGTCGTCCCGGGAGGCGCGGGCGTGGGCGCGGCCGGCGTCCATGTCCTCGCGGTCCTCGAAGGTCACCGCGGACGCGGCCCGGCCACCCTCCCGGTCGACCATGAGGCTCACGCTGCAGAACCCGGGGTAGTCCTCCATCCGCGGCACCATGACGCTGCGGTAGGCGTCGAGCACCCGGTCCAGCCCGGCGGGGTCGGCGCGCCACCAGGTCACCCGCGTGCACGCGCCCGCCGGCGCCTCCGAGCGGCGGTGCATGACCGCGACCTCCCACTCCTGGACGGTCAGGTCCCCGCCGAAGACCTCCGCGGCCTGCTCGCGCAGTGCGCCCGCCCGCTCGGCGCTGGCCCGCATCGACTCGACGTCGCGCCAGGACGAGGTGACGACGGCCCGGCCGGTGGCGCGGTCGGTGAGCATCGACAGGCCCACGAACCCGCGCATGTCGGCCAGCGCGGGCATGACCTCGTCGCAGACGAACGCGATCCCGTCGTCGAGCTTCTCCGGTGTGCCCGCGACGGAGGTCGAGCGTGCGTACATGGCCGCTCCTCTCTGGGGCGGCGCTGCCCGGGCGGCACCGCCGCGGGCGTCAGCCTGCTCCGGCGGCGGCCCGCCGGGAAGGGGGGTACCCCGGCGCGGGACGTCCGGGACCGTCGGTGAGCCCGCGGATACTGGGTGCATGCAGACCGCGCTCGTCCTCGTCCACGACGCCGACGCCTCCCGCGGGCACCGGCTGGTCGGCACGCTGCGCCCGGCGCTGGAGGAGCAGGGGCTGACGGTCGTCGTCGGGACGACGGTCGGCGACTCCCCGCTGCTCACCGACCTGCCGGACCCCGCCACGCTGCGCACGCTGGTGGTCATGGGCTCGGGCGCGGCCGCCTACGACGACGAGGTGCCCTGGCTGGCCGCGGAGCTCGCGTACCTGCGGCGGGCGGTCGACGCCGGGACGCCGGTGCTCGGCGTCTGCTTCGGCGGGCAGGCGCTGTCGCGGGTGCTGGGCGGCGTGGTCGCGCAGGCGCCGCAGGGCGAGCACGGGTTCCTCGACGTCGAGACCGCCGACCCCGCGCTCGTGCCGGCCGGTCCCTGGTTCGAGTACCACGGCGACCGGTTCACCGTGCCGCCCGGCGCGGTGGAGGTCGCGCGGACCGACCGGGCGGTGCAGGCGTTCACCGCCGGCCCGCACCTGGGCGTGCAGTTCCACCCGGAGATCGACCCGGGCGCGTTCTCCGCGTGGGAGGAGACCTGGGAGCTGACGGGGCCGCCGCCGCCGGAGGCCGCCGCGCTGGTGCCCGGGCTGCGCCGCGAGATCGCCGAGCGGGAGCCGGAGGCCGCCGCGGCCTGCGCCCGGCTCGTCGAGGCGTTCCTGGACCGGGCCGACCGCATCCGCCTGGCGGAGGAGGAGACGGCGGCCTGAGCCGGGGCGCGTTCGGCAGGATGGGGGCTCGTGAGCGCTGACCGGCACGGGCACACCCACCGCCTCGACCTCGCCGACGCCACCGTGCGGGAGTGGGACGCGACCGTCGTCGCGGCCGACCCCGAGCAGGGCATCGTCCTCGACCGCTCGGCCTTCTACCCGGGCGGCGGCGGGCAGCCGCCGGACGAGGGCGTGCTGCTGTGGGGCGGCGTGCGCACCCGGATCGCCGGCACCCGCAAGGGCGACGAGCTGTACCTGATCCCGGTCGAGGGCGACCCGGTGCCGCCGCCGGGCACCGCCGTCCGCGGGGCGCTCGACGACGAGCGCCGGACCGCGCTCATGCGCACCCACTCGGGCCTGCACGTGCTCACCGGCGTGGTGCTGCGCGACTTCGGCGCCAAGGTCACCGGCGGCAACATGGAGCCGCTGACCGCGCGGATGGACTTCGACCTCGCCGAGGTGCCGGCCGACTTCAAGGACCGCGTGGCCGAGGCGGTGAACGCCGAGATCACCGCCGACCGGCCGATCCGGGTCCGGACGCTCCCGCGCGACGAGGCGTACGCGATCCCCGACCTCATCCGGACCGCGACCGACCTGCTGCCGCCCGGCATCGAGCAGGTGCGGATCGTCGACATCGTCGGTCTCGACCTGCAGGCCGACGGCGGCACGCACGTCGCCTCGACGGCGATGGTCGGCCGGGTCGAGGTGGTCAAGATGGAGAACAAGGGTCGCGGGTTCCGCCGGCTGCGCATCCGCGTCGTTTAGGTCGGGGAGGTCCCGGTACGCCTCGTAGCCGTGCTCGACGAGCATTTCGGGTGGAGTCGTTCTAGTCTGCGTCCGTGCGGGAGGGGACTTCCACACGGGGGTCGGTGAGCAGCGCCGGAGTCGCTGACTGGCCCCGTCGGGTCCTCTTCCTGTTCGGCCTGGTGGCCGGCATCTACACGCTCCTGGTGGTCGTCTCCACCTCGGCGCGCGCCGAGGAGCCACCCGCTCCGGACGCGTCCCTGCTCGGCGGCGTGGTCGAGGAGGTCACCGCGACGGTCGACGAGGTCGCCGTCGAGCCCGTGGTCGAGCCGGTCGCCGACACTCCGCCGGAGACGCCCGAGCCTCCTCCCGTCCCTGAGCCCGCTCTCGTCCCCGAGCCCGCTCTCGTCCCCGAGCCCGCTCTCGTCCCCGAGCCCGCTCTCGTCCCCGAGCCCGCTCCTGCGCCTGAGCCGCCTCCCGTCCCCGAGCCCGCTCCCGAGCCGGACGCGGGCACTTCCGCGGAGATGCCCGAGCCGGTCATCGAGGTGCCCGTCCCGGTCGTCGAGGACGTCGTCGCCCCGGTGGTCGAGACCGTCGTGGAGACGGTGGCCGAGCCGGTCGCTCCGGTGGTCGAGCCCGTCACGGAGCCCATGGCTCCGGTCGCCGAGACGGTGGTCGAGCCCGTGGCCGAGCCGGTCGCCCCGGTGGTCGAGCCCGTGGCCGAACCGGTCGCCCCGGTGGTCGAGCCCGTGGCCGAACCGGTCGCCCCGGTGGTCGAGCCCGTCACGGAGCCCGTCGTTCCGGTCGTCGAGACGGTGGCCGAGCCAGTCGCTCCCGTCGTCGAGGCCGTGACCGAACCGGTGGCTCCGGTGGTCGAGCCGGTCGTGGAGACCGTGACCGAGCCGGTGGCTCCGGTGGTCGAGACGGTCGTCGAGCCGGCGGCGCCGGTGGTCGAGCAGGTCGTCCCCCCAGTGGGGGAGACGGTCGCCCCGGTCGTCGACGCGGTCACCGAGCCCGTCGTCCCCGTGGTCGAGGACGTCGTGGCCCCGGTGGTGGAGCCGGTCGTCCCCGTGGTCGAGGCCGTCGCTCCGCCGGTGGTGCCGGTCGTCGAGACGGTCACGGAACCGGTGGCTCCCGTCGTCGAGGTCGTCCCGCCGGTGGTGGACGCGGTGGTCGAGCCGGTCGTCCCGGTGGTCGTGGACGTCGTCGCACCGGTGGTCGAGGTGGTCACCGGTCCTGTGGCTCCGGTGGTCGACGCGGTGGTCGAGCCGGTGACGCCCGTGGTCCAGACGATCACGCAGCCGGTCGCGCCGATCGTGGAGCCGGTCGTCCAGCCGGTCGTTCCGATCGTGGAGACGGTGACCGAGCCGCTCGTCCCCGTCGTCGTCGAGGACGTCGTCGCACCGGTGGTCGGGTCGGTGCTCGACCCGGTCGCGCCCGTCCTCGGGGCGGTCGTCGATCCGCTCGTGCCCGTGATCGAGACGGTCACGGCGCCCGTCGTGCCGGTGACCGAGGTCGTCACCGGGACGGTCGGACCGGTCGTCGACACGGTGGTCGAGCCCCTCCTGCCCGTTGCCGCCCCGGTGGTCGAGGCTGTGGCGCAGCCGCTCGCGCCGGTGGCGGAGACCGTCGTCGTGCCGGTGACGGAGGTGGTCGCTGCCCCGGCGGCGGAGGCCGTCGCGCCGGTGGCCGAGCCGGTCGCAGCCGCGGTCGAGGCCGCAGTGGCGCCGGCCGCCGGTGTCACCACTGCACAGGCCACCACCCCGTCGTCAGCTCCAGTCGCGGAGGCCGCCCCCGTGGCCGGGACGGCGACCGTCCGGACCGCGCAGGCCCCCGGGCTCGCCGCCGCCCCGGCGACCGTGGCCGTCCTGCTGATCGCCCCGCAGCCCGAGTGCGACGCGTCCGACGACGCCACCCCGAGCACGGCGGCCAGGACCGCGCAGCGGCAGCAGGCCACGGCTCCCCGGCCCGTCGCCCCGCCGTCGCTCGGGAACGACCTCCCCACCGGACCCACGGCGCCGGTGGCGCCCGAGCCGCGGCCGATCGCGCCGCCGGCGCCCACCATGTCGGCCTCGACCTGGCTGACCACCCTGGCCGCGATCTGCCCGTCGGGCGTGCCGGCCACCGCTCTCTGCACCGTCCCGGCGCCGACGTCGGCCTCCGCCGTCGTCGCCGCCGTCCTGCGCGACCCGTCCTTCTCTCCCGACTGACCTCCCTGCCAGGCGCGCACCAGCCGCCGGCCGAGGTCGGGGATCCCTCCCGCACCGCACCGCCGACTGGGCGCCGCCTTCCCGGGCGTGACCCTGACCTGGCCCCCGCTGGGCCGGGGCCACCGGGCGGGGAGGTATCGGGGCTGGGGGTTCCGCGCACCGGTCGGTCGTGCGGCACCCCTGACCTCCCCGCCCAACACTCCGGACGACGGGGGCGGTGGCGACACCGGCGCCCCGCCCCCGTCGACCGATCCGGCCGTGACATCCGCGGGACGCCGGACCGCCACACGCGCGTCATGTTGCTGTGCTAGTCATGTCGTCATGATGACTTCGTGCGCGCTGCGCCCGCTGCCGGACCGCGCCACCGTCGTCGACGTGTACGGCTCCCGGTTCCTGCTCGAGTGGCTCGACCGGGACACCCTCGCCACCGCCGCGGCGACGGCCCGGTGCGGAGCCGGGGTCGAGCGGGCCGAGGAGCGCGCGGCCGGCTGACCCCGGCGGTGCTTGTCCCCGGGTCCGGCCGTCGGGCACAGTGCCGCGCGTGCTCCCCTGGATCGTGCTGACCCTGGTCCTGCTCGTGCTCACCGGCGTGTCCACGGCCGCGGTCCGCGCCAGTCGGCGGAAGGCCCGTCGCCGGGAGGCCGCTCGCCGGAGCCCGCGCGGTAAGAACGCCCGTCGCCGCAACGCCGGCCGCCGTTCGGGCGGCGACGGCTGGTACGGCGACAGCGGGAGCTGGGGCGACGGCGGACACCACGGCCACCACGACGGCGGCGGCTGGGGCGGCGACTCCGGCGGCGGTGGGGGAGACGGCGGCGGCGGAGGCGGCGGGGACTGACCCGCGCGCCGACCTCTGGCGCTGCGGCGCGTCGTTCGCCACGGTGCCCGGCCGTGGCCGCGCTCTCGATCCTCGCCGTCGTCGCGATGGCGTTCTACTGCATCCTGTCCTGGCAGCGTCCCCGGCCCCGTGGCGGTGACGGGAGCTGGTCCGGCGGCGACTGGGTCGACGGCGGCTCCGACGGGGGCACCGACGGCGGGGACGGCGACGGCGGCGGGGACTGAACCCGGGGTCGGAGGGCCCTGTCGGCCGGCCCGGACGCGCGGGACCTTTCCGCCATGACCGTGATCGTGGTGCTCGCGGTTCTCGCGATGGTCCTCTTCCTGGTCGTCGCGCTGCAGCGGTACGGCACGGGTGCCGAGGAGTGGCGTGGTGACGACTACGACCTCGGCGAGCGGGGCGTCCGCCCCGACCCGTACCGCTTCCCGCTCGGCGGCAGAGCGAGCGGCGACGTAGGCGCCGGCTTCGACGGTGGCGGCGGAGGCGGCGGAGGCGACGGCAGCTGAGGCCCGGCCGCGCTGACGGCGTCGTCCCTCCCGGACGGCACCGTCAGCGCGCGGGGACCGTCAGCGGCGCTCGTCGTCGGGCCGGTGCCCGATGCCGCCGGGACCGTGCGACGCCGGCACCTCCTCACCGGCGGCCACCGGCCCGCGCGGGGTGCCGTCGCCGAAGGGGGAGCCGCCGAGCTCCTCGCGCCCGTGCGGGGTCAGCCAGTTCGACGTGTCCGGACCCATCGGGATGACCTGCGTCGGGTTGATGTCGGCGTGGACGACGTAGTAGTGCTCCTTGATCTGCGGGAAGTCGGTGGTGTCACCGAACCCCGGCGTCTGGAACAGGTCGCGCGCATAGCCCCACAGCGCCGGCATCTCGGACAGCTTCTGCCGGTTGCACTTGAAGTGGCCGTGGTAGACGGCGTCGAAGCGGGCCAGCGTGGTGAACAGCCGGACGTCGGCCTCGGTGATCGTGTCGCCCATGAGGAAGCGCCGCGTCGACAGCCGTTCCTCGAGCCAGTCCAGCGCCGTCCACAGCCGGTCGTAGGCCTTGTCGTAGGCGCGCTGCGAGCCGGCGAAGCCACAGCGGTACACGCCGTTGTTGACCTCGGTGTAGACGCGCTGCATCACCTCGTCCATCTCGTCCCGCAGGTGCTCGGG
This sequence comes from Geodermatophilus sp. SYSU D01036, assembly GCF_054050435.1. NCBI lineage: Bacteria > Bacillati > Actinomycetota > Actinomycetes > Geodermatophilales > Geodermatophilaceae > Geodermatophilus > Geodermatophilus sp. SYSU D01036. The sequence continues at coordinate 105,045 of NZ_JBJGZJ010000005.1, forward strand.
GTAGAGGTCGGGTGCGCCGTCGCGGTGGTACTTGGTCCACTGCGTGGAGAAGTCGAGCGTCATCTGCATGAAGTCGTTGGTGACGACGGCCTTCGTCGGGACGTCGACCATCGCCGGCACCGTGATCCCGCGCGGGTACTCCGGGTCGCGGGCGAGGAAGGCCTCCTGCAGCCGCTCGTAGCCGAGCACCGGGTCGCGCCCGCCCGGGTCGAGGTCGAAGGTCCAGCTGCGCTCGTCGTGCGTGGGCCCGCAGATGCCCATCGAGATGACCGGCTCCAGCCCCAGCAGCCGGCGCACGATCGCGGCGCGGTTGGCCCAGGGGCAGGCGCGGGCGATGACCAGCCGGTAGCGGCCCGGCTCGACCGGCCAGCCGCTCGAGCCGTCGGCGGTGATCCGGTCGGTGATGTAGTTCGTGTCGCGCTTGTACTCCTGGCCGTTGCTGACGTAGCCGGATCCCTGGTCGTCGCTCACACGATCAACTCTCGCCGACCGCGACTCCCGCCGCCCGGTGGACCGGGGTGACCCGCAACTCCTGCTCCAGGTGTTCCGGAAGAGGTCGGCGCTGACTCGTGCTCTGCCCACAGGTGTAGGCAGAGCACGAGTCAGCGGAGGACTACAGCCGGGACGTCGTCGCGTCGTCCTCCTCGCCGCCGAAGTACCGGTCCAGGACGGCGCGGAACACCGGCTGGCCGGGGTCGGCGTGCGCGAACAGCGTCATCGACGAGCGCAGCTTCACCGCGTCGGTCGACCCGAGCACCGCGACGGCGTCGGTGCCGGGCAGCTCGGTGAGCGCCTGCGCGGACTCGACCAGCCGCGGGCCGAGCACCGGGTGGGCCAGGTAGGCGCGGGCCTCGTCGAGCCCGGAGATCGCGAAGCGCTGCGCCGTCGCGCTGCGACCGAGGCCGGCGACCTGGGGGAAGACGAACCACATCCAGTGGCTGGTCTTGTGCCCGGCGCGCAGCTCGGTGAGCGCCTGCGCGTAGGTGTCGGTCTGCGCCTCGACGAAGCGGGCCAGCCGGTACGGGTCGTCGGTCATGCGCAGGGACTTCCCCCGGTCCGCCGGGCGACACCCGGGTGCCCGTGCTCGCGCGCCGCTGCCACGCACCTCCGCGGGGAGCTACCGCGGGACGACCGTCACGGTGCAGCGGAGACCCGGCGCCCGCGCGAGCCGCCCGTCGGCGGTGACCAGCGGGCAGCCGAGGGCCTCGGCCAGCGCGACGTAGGTGGCGTCGTAGGCGGTGAGGTTCCCCCGCAGCTGCCAGACGCGGTCGAGCAGCCCGGTGACGGGGTGCCGGGCGGCCCCGAGGCGGCGCCAGGTGTCGAGGGCCGCCCACCCCTGGCCCGCCGTCACGGAGCCCGCGGTCGCGGCCCGCCGCAGCGCGCTGGCCACCTCGACGTCGACCAGGTGGGGCACCTGGATCCGCTCCCGCGCGAGCAGGTCCCGGGCGGCGCCGGCGTTCAGCAGGCCGGAGACGACCGCCGAGGCGTCGGCGACGATCACCGCCTCGCGCGCTCGGCGTCCAGGTCCGCGACGACATCCTCGGCCGGGATCCCCAGGTCGGGCAGCGCCCCGAGGAGCGCGGGGTTGTCCGCGCGGCGCGAGGCCTCGGCGAGCTCGCGGACGGCCAGCGCGCCCACGGACGTCGCCTCGCGGGCGGCGAGCCGCTCCAGCCGCTCGACGACCTCGTCCGGGACGTTCCGCAGGTACAGCGTCCTCATGTCGCAGGATGCTAGCAACCTGCGAGCAGTCCGTGAGCGGCTCAGGCGGCCCCGGCCTCCGCCTCGTGCTGGGCCTTGGCCGCCTCGGTCAGCGTCCGGGCGATGGCCCGCACCGCGGCGCCGGTGACGGGGACGCGGCGCCGCTCCACCCGCGCCGGGGCGCCGCGCCGCTCCACCGGAGCGGGGCGCGTGGCGGGGACGGCGGCGGGTGAGGACTCCCGGGGCGGGAGGGCGTCGCGGCACCAGCGCTCGCAGTCGGCCAGCAGGTTCCCGGTGGTGAGGGGAGCGGCCATGACCGTCTCGAGCCGGGTGCGGGGGTGCATGCGGTCCTCTCATCCCTGGGCCGTCGTCGCGCCCGTTCCCTACTCGTATCGGCAGGTCGGGCGTCAGGCGGAACGGCGCGCCGGTGCCGCTGATGATCATCGTCCGCGTGCCGCCCGCACCGGCGTGTCGACGCGTGTCGCGTGCATGCTTCCGATGATCAACGGGGCGGCGACCACCGTCCCGACGTCACGAACGGAGGAGTCACGCGCCACAGCACTTGAGACGTCGTTCGGGCCGCCGATCCTCCAGACGCATCAGGCGGACGTTGAGAGGATCGACATGCCGTTGACCGTGGTGGAGCTCCAGGCCGGTGTCGCGTACTGGCGCGGGACGCGCTGGCCGAAGGACTTCCACAACGACTTCTACTCCCGACTCGCAGCGGAGAACCCCCGTGGTGACTTCAGCGAGGCGTGGTGGAGCGGCTTCCTGCCGCACCTGAAGGCGTGGAAGGCGATCCGCCCGGCCAGCCCGAGCGGCGTGACCGCGAGGGTCCACGAGGCCCTGCTGGCATTGCGGGAGAGCTGGAAGACCTCCTGCGCGCAGGTGGAGGACCGCGACGTGGCGGAGGTGCGCTGGGAGGACGTCGAGGACTTCGTGACCGTGGTCCGGCCGCTCAAGCAGCGCCGGCTCCGGGCTGAGCCGGTGCGGTCGCCCGTGTTCACGGCGAAGTTCTGCCACTTCCTCCTCCCCGCGGTGTTCCCCGTCGTCGACGGGGCGGCCATGGGCCTTCCCCACGGCTACGACTACCGGGCGCACTTCGAGGCCGTGCAGCGGGAATGGGCGTCCACCCCGGAGGCGGTGCAGAAGGAACTCCACGCGGTCCTGCGCGACCAGGTCGGCGTACCGCTCATCGCGGGGTACCCGCTCACGAACAAGGTCGTCGAGCTCTGCCTCATCGGTCGCCACCGCCGATGACCGGCGTCCCTGCACTCGAGACGGTCGTCGCGAACGTCGTCGGGGACGCCGCGCTGTTCGAGCCCGGGCGGAAGCTGACCACCCTGGGGGAGTGGTTCCTGACCCGGGACGGCGACACCCTCGTCCTCGCGGTACCGCCTGGTCGGCCTCTGGAGGACGTGAGCACGGCAGTCGCACATGCCGTGGCGTGGCAGGGCGATCGCACCCTGGCGCTCCTGGTGCCGGCCGCCGCGGTCCCCTCGATCGCCGCCCGTATCGCCTTCCTGGCGGCGGAGGTCCGGCTCTGGGCCGTCGCGGACGATCTCACGACGTCGTCCGTGGCGATCCCGTCGGTCGAGGAGGCCGTGGCCGAGGCCCAGGGGCGGGGACTCCGCCGAGAAGGGACACACGACCTCGGTGAGCGGTCGACGTGGGTGACCGACCTCGTGGACGCGGCCGACCGTCACTGGGCACTGGACCCTGCACACCGCGGCAGCTACCTGGCATGGCACTGCGCGGGCCGCCAGGTGCTCAAGGTGATGAGGCAGAGCGGTGGGGTCCTGGTGCAGGCGGGCGTGCAGTACCGCGAGCCGCCGGCCGACCGTCCTCCCTTCACGGAGGTCCTGCTGGGTGCCCCGACGAGCGTCCAGCGAGCTCGCATCGAGGCTGCGGTCGCGACGGCGGTCCAGGACCGGCTCACCGGCCGCGACGAGACCCACGTCGAGCACCAACTGCAGGCAGCCCTGGCTGCTACGCGGCTGACGGGTCTGGGAGTCACCCACTTCGAGCGCGAGTACCCGGCGTGGCGGGGCGACGGTGCACCGGGGTTCATCGACTTCCTCGGCCTCGACCCGGAGGGCCGGTTCCACGTCATCGAGACGAAGATCGGCTCCGACCCGATGCTGGTGTTCCAGGCTCTCGACTACGCCGTCTGGGTGCGTGCCCACACCTCGGCCATCCGCGCGGACCTCGGCTGGCCGGCCGGGGACGACGGCATCGTCCACCTGGACCTCGTCGTAGCCCCCAAGACGTCCCGGGGTCGGACCAGGCCGGCGATCGGTCCCTACACGGCAGGACAGCTGACGGCACTATCTGCTGACGTGCCCTGGCAGGTGCACGTGGTCGACGACGCCAGTGCTGCGGTGCCGAGCCTCCTGAGCCTCCCGGCCCGCACCCTGCCCGACGTGGCCTCCGGCTCGATCGCCGCGCCGATCACCTCCACGACGCGAGGTGGCCCGAGCACGCGGTGACCGATTCCGGTGTGAGCCGGAGGAGGTCGGCGGGCGCAGGCACGCCCTGCTGACGCGTCCGACGGTCACGCCGGGAGCAGTTCCTCCAGGCCCTGGTCGGAGTCGGCGGCGAGCGCCCGGCCGACGGCGACCGCGTGCGTCATCCGCAGCGACCCGGACAGCCACAGCAGGACGTCGTGCAGCCGCACCCGGCTGAGCGGCCGGCCGAGCAGCCGCGCCGTCGCCGTCTCCAGCGCGGCGAACGCGCCGGCGTTGGCGGTGAGCTCGCGGTGCACGATCGCCGCCGGCCCGCTGTCGCCCTCGCGCAGGTGGCCCCACAGCTGGCGGCGGGTGTGCCCGTCGGTCAGCGGCACCAGCGCGGGGGAGCGGTGGTGCAGCGCGGCGACGACGTGCCGCGCCCCCGGCCCCTCGGTCGCCGACCGCAGCGCCGCCCCGACCGTGCCCGGCTCCATGAGCACCGAGAACTCGTCGGCGGGCAGCTGCCACATCGGCCGTCCGGCCGCGCGGTCGACCGCGGCCGCGTAGTCCGCCCAGACGTCGTCGAGCCGGCCGCGCACCTCGCGCCACCCCGCCGGGTCGAGCCGGCCGTGCAGCCCCTCGGCCAGCAGGACGTCGCGGTCGGTGGGTCCGTCGCCGGTCTCCGGCGGCTGCCCGTCGAAGCGGTCGAAGGCGTAGGCCAGCACCTGCACCCAGCGGCCCTGCGGCACGCTGGGGGAGCGGAAGAACAGCGGACGCCGCCCGCGCGCGTACCCGAGGACGGCGGCCAGCGCGGTGGCCAGCGGGATCGGGTCGGGCCCCGCGCTCGGGAGCACGAGGGCAGCCGCGTCCGGTCCGACCGACACGCGCCCATTGAACTCCGTCCGCGGCTCAGCGCGGCCGAAGCGGCAGGACCTGCGCCGGGGGAGTCGTGTCGTCGCCGGCGCCGTCGTCGGGCAGGTGCAGGCGGCGCGGGTCGGCGACGTCGAACACCCGGCGGAAGGTCTGCACGGCGAGCGCGGCGGCGTCCCGGGCGTCGTCCGGGTCGACGGCCCCGGCCGGCGTCCCCGCGCCCGGGTGCCAGGTGACGCTGTAGTTCGGGGAGCCGCCGTGCGGGTCGATCGGGTCCCAGCCGACGGCGCGGATCCGCTCGTCGAGGACGGCGGCGCGCGGCGCGAGGTCGTCGAACAGGCGCGGGTCGCAGCACTCGCCGAGCAGGCTCCTCCCCTCGTTCATGAACTGCACGTAGGCGCCGTCGGGCACCTGCGCGATGACGAACCGGCCGTCGCCGAGCCGCTCGAGCAGGCCGGCCAGCCGGCGGCGGAACGGCTCCCACGGGGCGGCGTCGCGGTCGAATCTCGGCACGCCGCTCATTCTCGGGGACGGCGGCGGTCTGCCCTGGCATGACGATCGACCTGGGACCCGCAGCGGCCGCCACGGCGGAGGTCGTGGCCGGGATCCGCGACGACCAGCTCACCGCCCCCACCCCGTGCGAGGGCACGACCGTGGCCGGGCTGCTCGGCCACCTCGCAGGGCTCGCCTACGCCTTCCGGATGGCCGCGGAGAAGACGCCGGTCGACGGGACCGCCTCCACCGACCCCGCGCACCTGCCCGCCGACTGGCGCACCTTCATCCCCGCGCAGCTCGACGCGCTGGCCGCGGCCTGGCGCGACCCCGCGGCGCACGAGGGCATGACCGCGGCGGGCGGTGTCGAGATGCCGGGTGAGGTGACCGCCGTCGTCGCGCTCGACGAGGTCGTCGTCCACGGCTGGGACCTCGCCGCCGCCACCGGCCAGCGCTACGAGGTGAGCGACGCCGACGCCGACACCTGCCGCGCGTTCGCCGAGTCCTTCGGCGACGACCGCCCGCCGGACCTGTACGGCCCGGTCGTGCCGGTGCCCGCCGACGCCCCCGCGCTCGACCGGCTGCTCGGCGTCACCGGCCGCGACCCGGGCTGGAAGCCGCCGGCCTGAGACCTTCGGCCCTGTCCGGTTCCGCACCCGGGTGCTGGGGTCCTCCTACACCCGGGAGGACGGGGGAGCCGTGCGCAGGCAGCTGCTCGTCGGGATCGCGGCGCTGGTGCCGCTCGTCGTCGCCGCACCCGCGGCCGCCCGGCCGGACGACCCGCTGGGGACGCCCGTCTACCTGGCGGTGGGTGACTCCGTCCCCGCCGGCGTCGGTGCGGTGCCGACGGCCCCCGGCTATCCCACCCTGCTCGGGGAGTTGCTCGACGCGGACTACAACCCGGCGGCGAACCGGGCGACCGGGCAGTCGCTGGCGGACTTCGAGGTCGCGAACCTCGCCGTCCCGGGTGCGACGACGGCGACGCTGATCGAGGCGCAGCTGGATGCGGCCCTGGCACTCATGGAGCAGCGCAACGGGGACCGCGACCCGAAGAACGACGTCGAGGTCGTCACGGTCACCATCGGCGGCAACGACGTCTTCGCTCCGGGTGTGCAGGCGTGCATCGCCACCCCTGCGCCGGTGGGCTGCCAGGCCACGGTCGCGGCCGCGCTGGCCGGCGTGGAGAAGCGCCTCACCGCGATCCTCGGGTCGCTCGTCGCCGCCGCCGGGCGCGACACCGAGGTCGTGGTGACGACGTACTACAACCCGATCGGCTCCTGCTCCCTGAGCGCGCTGAACCCCGCCGCTCCGGCGATCGCGGACGTCGTCCTCGAGGGCGGCACCATCCCGGGCGTGCTGTCGCTCGAGGCGGGGTTGAACGACGTCATCCGCCGGGTCGCGGCGACCACCGGCGCCCAGGTGACCGACCTCCACGGCGCCCTCGGTCCGGACGACTACGTCGGCGGCCGGGACTGCCTGCACCCGGCCCCTTCCGGGCACCGGGTGATCGCCGACGAGCTCTACACCACGCTCGCCCGCTGAGGCCGAGGCCGGGCCGCCGGCCTAGCCGAACCGCCAGAGCACCGGCTCGCCGCGGCAGTCGCTGACCACCGACGCCCGGCCGGACCCGTCGACGTCGGCCCCGTCGACCGCGCCGCCGTCGCACAGCTCCACCTCGGCGACCACCTCGCCCGCCGCCAGGTCGACGCTGCGCTGCAGCACCCGCGGCACCTCGCCGTCGGCCACGGTGTCGACGAGCGTGGCCTCGTCCCCGTCGACCGTCACCAGGGCCGGCAGGTCGCCGGGCACGGTGGCCAGGACCTCGGAGCCGCGGGCGATCGAGACGCCGCCGGACCCGCCGACGGTGGCGTACACGTGGCCGTCGACGACGGTCAGCGGGCCGGCGGCACCCGGGCCGAGCGGCACCTCGCCGACGATCTCCAGCTCGCCGTCGAGGATGACCACGGACGCGCTGCGCCCGGTGTCCGTGGCGACGACGACCAGGCCGTCCCCGGAGGTGTGCAGGTCGCGCGGCGTGCCGGGCAGCGCGACCTCGTCGCGGACGACGCCGCTCTCGGGGCCCACCGCGACCAGCCGGTGCGTGCCGTCGATGCCGCTGAGGGCGAGGTGCAGCACGCCGTCCCGGACGACGGCGTCGAGCGCCGCGACGTCGGCGGCACCGAGCGTGCCGACCGGCCGCGGCGCACCGACGCGCCGCAGGTCCGCCTCGACGAGGGCGACGCGCCCGGCGGCGAAGCCGACGACCACCACGCCGTCGCCGTCCGCGGCGATGCGGGTGAGGCCGGGCCGCTCGGAGTCGAGGCCGCGGAGCGGGACGGCGGTGGGCGTGCCGTCGGCGGCGACGTCGGCGAGGGTGAGCGGGCCGCCGGGCGGCGCCAGCAGCGCGACCGACCGGCCGTCGGCGGTGGCGGCCACGTCGAGCACCTCGGCGTCCGCGCCCGCGACGTCGGCCAGGGACACCGTCGTCGGCCCCGGGATCGCCGTGCCCGCGATCGCCCCGCCACAGCCGGTCAGCAGGAGAGCGGCGAGCACGAGCCCGGGGCTGGGGCGCATGCCGGGGAGTGTGTTCTCGTCGTGAGGACGCCGACAAGGAGTCGCGGCGCGGCCCGGCTCACGAGCGGGCCTGTGAGCTGGTCAGTCGTAGGGGTTGGTGAGGACGGCGGCGGCTTCGACGACGTCGAACGTGACCGGTGGGCCGTCGGTCGTCGTGGTGCCGGGGACGTCGGCCGGCGCGCTGCCGTCGACGGTGAACGTGGCGCCCCAGGTGACGGTGAGCGACGCGGTGTACGTGCCCGAGCGGTAGAGGTGCTCGGTGGCCTGCTCGGGATAGGCGCCGCCGGGGACGGTGGTGGTGAGCGTGGGCGCGGCGGGGTCGCCGGTGCGCCAGGTGTAGCGCTGGGCCTCGGCGACGATGACGACGGCGTAGCCGCGGACGTCCACGGTGAAGGTCTGGGTGGTCGGGGCGTCGGTCCAGAAGACGACCGGCAGCCCGGCCAGACCGCGCCCGGGCGGTGCATGCGAGGTGCTCAGCTGCGGCAGCGGCAGCCGCTGGAAGTAGGCGAACACCTCCTCCGGCGACGGCGGCGGGTTGAGCGCGGTGATGTCGATGCAGGCCGTGCGGAGCGTGACCCACGAGCCGAGCAGGCTCCCCGGTGTCAGACCGGCGGGCACTGGGATCACCGCAGTTCCGTCGGGACGGACGACCGGCCTTTGCTGGACCGCGAGGTAGCGCACCGCTTGGCCGGGCTCGGCCGGGCAGGCCTCGAAGTCGACCGCCGAGCATGAGCCTCCGCGTTCGTCCGAGACCACGCACGGCTGCACCAGTCGCCACACGTAGTCCGCGATGCCTGCTGGGCCTTCGGCCACTAGCTCCGCAACGCGCACACCCGAGAACTCGACTGTCGCCGCACCGTCATTGAGCTCGGTGCCCGGACACTTGCTGAAGCGACAGTCAGCACTGGCTAGGGGAGCGTTGACGATCATGGACACGAGCACAAGGAGCGCAATGGCCAGCGCCTGACAAGGTCTACGCCTCATCCGAGGTTGAACTCTGTGACTAGCCAGGAGCGAGTAGCGCCTGACCACAGAAGTCGGATGCCCGATCCAAGGTTCGGTTGGAGAGGTACCCCCGGATCAACCACTGCGCCGCTTGAGTCGACGATAGAAACCGCCTCGATGCGCGCGCCGAAGGCGACCTCTGCACGTTCCCCATTGAGCACGGCTGGAGGTACGTCGTTCAGGGACACCTCGCCACCCACGTACTTCTCGCCAGCGGAGGCCGTCTCGTCGTAGTTGTTTGCGATCCGCCAGCACTCATTGCAGTTAGGCGCGAGGTCACGGATGGGCTGCCCTGCGGGGATCGCCTGCTGCCGGTTGAGCAGGTCGATCCAGTAGCGGAGGAAGGCCTCGGCGCCGGCGGCGTCCTGGGTGCGGGCCTCGGGCGGTACGGGGAAGTCGGCCGGACCCACCACGGGCAGCGCCTCGGTGGTGCTCGCCGGCGCTGACGTCGTCGGCAGGCTCGTGCTCGGCGCCTCGTCGTCGTCACTGGCCGCGCAGGCGGGCAGCAGCAGCGCCGCGCCGAGGACCACCGCGATGAGGCTCGTCCGTCCGGTGCCGGGGTTCCGCACGATCGCGGACGATAACCAGAACAGCGCCGCTCCGGATCGCACCCTGGGGACAACCCACCCGAACGGCTACCCGAGCACGAACGCGGTGGTCGACGAGTCGTCCGTGTTGATGCACGCGCCGATCACCGTGAGCCGGTCGCCGGCGAGCGCCACCCGGCCGAAGGTGCCCTGCCCCTCGCACAGCCGGCCGGCCGCGAGCTGCTCACCGCTGGACAGGTCGAGCGTGATCGCGCCGGACTCCACCTCGAAGCCGGCCACCGCCAGGTAGGCGACCCGCCCGTCGGGGGAGAGGGCCAGGTCGGCCGGCGCGCGGTCGGTGCCGGGGATGGGGTGCGCGGCGGTCACCTCGCCGTCCTCGACGACCGTCACGCGGAACGGGTCGTCGCCGTGGACGGTGAGCGTCACGACGGCGGCGCCGTCCTCGGTCAGCCGCAGTGCGGACGGGATGCTGGCCGGGCGGTCGGAGGCCAGCTCGACGAGCTCGGCCTGCCCCAGGTCCTCGGCCCAGGTGCCCAGGACGGCGACGTCGGCCAGGTCGAGCGCGCGGGCGTCGCTCATGAGCGCGACCGGCCCGTCGGGTCCGGCGGCGAGGTCCTCGACCGTGAGGCCGGGCTCGAGGTCGGCGGTCGCCTGCACGGCACCGGTGGCCGGGTCGAGCGCGGCCAGCCGACCCTCGCCGACGACGTACAGCCGGCGGCCGTCGGGGGAGAGGGCGGCGGTCTCCGCGGTGACGTCCAGCTCGACGGTGCCGCCGCCCACGGTGGTCAGCCGGCCCGGGCCGAGGACGAGGACGGCACCGTCGGGTCCCACGAACAGCTGCTCGCCGGGGCTATCCAGCCGCTGCACGTCGCCGACGCCGTCCTCACCGACCGGCACCAGGTAGGTGACGGACGGGTCGGCGCTGTCCGCGAGCAGGACGAGCGCGCCGTCCGGACCGGCCGCCAGGTCGAGGACGTCCACGCCGGCGGGCGCGACGGCGTCGAGGTCGGCGGTGCCGAGCAGCTCGGTGAACGTCGTCGGCGCCGGGCTGGGGTCGCCGTCCACGCCGGTGCAACCTCCAGCCAACAGCGCGACAAAGGTGAGAACGGCGGCGCGGCGGGCGGGCATGCGAAGGCTCCGGAGGTGGGGAGCCGAGTGTGGGACCGGCCCGCGCAGGGCGGCAACACGGCGTCGTGGTCTGATGCCTGCGGATGGTCCCCCGGGCCCGCGGGCCCCGATCCGGAGGTGCGCTCGTGGCTGACGCCGAGGTCCTGCTCGAGGTCGACGGCGGCGTGGCGGTGGTGACGCTCAACGCGCCCGACCGCCGCAACGCGCTGACGCCGCAGATGGCCGGCGAGCTGATCGACGTCTTCGACGAGGTCGACGCCCAGCCGGAGGTCGGGGCGCTCGTCGTCCGGGCGGTGGGGAGGTCGTTCTGCGCGGGCGGCGACGTCGCGACGCTGACGAACGCCGGCAAGGACCCGGCCGCGCCCGACGCCTACGAGGGCATGGGGCGGATCTACGACTCCTTCTACCGGCTGGGCCAGGTCAAGGTGCCGACCATCGCCGCCGTCCGCGGGTCCGCCGTCGGCGCCGGGATGAACATGCTGCTGGCCGCCGACCTGCGGATCGTCGCCCACGACGCCCGGCTGCTGGCCGGCTTCCTCAAGCGCGGCCTGCACCCCGGCGGCGGGCACTTCGTCATCCTGTCCCGGCTGATCGGCCGCGAGGCCGCCGCGGCGATGGCGCTGTTCGGCGAGGAGATCAACGGGACGAAGGCCGTGGAGCTCGGCCTGGCGTGGGAGTCGCTGGACGACGCCGCCGTCGAGGACCGCGCGCTCGAGCTGGCCCGCCGTGTCGCCGCCGACCCCGAGCTCGCCCGCGTGGCCGTGGGCAACTTCCGCAAGGAGGTCGTCAACGGCGCGGTGAGCTGGGAGGTCGCCACCCAGTTCGAGCGCCCCGCGCAGATGTGGTCGATGCGCCGGTCCGCCCAGGGCTGAGGCGCCTACACGGCCTCGGGGACGTGCAGGTGGGCCAGGACGAGGTCCATCTCGGCGACGTCCACGATCTTGGCGCCCAGGGCCTGCGCGAACTGCTCGCGCAGCGAGCGGGCGTGCCGGCGCACCAGCCCCGCGGCGTCGCGGTCCTCGAAGCTGGTGACGCTGACCGTCCGGCCGAGGCGCCGGTCGACCAGCATGCTGACGCTGCAGAAGCCGGGCAGCTCCTGCAGCCGCGGCAGGAGGTTGCTGCGGTAGGCGTCGAGCAGGTCGTCGAGGTGGCTCGGTGCGATGCGGGCCCAGGTGACCTGCGCGCCGGCGCCGTCCCCAGCCGGACGGTCCCGGTGGAGGACCGCGATGTCCCACTCCCGGACGTCGGCGTGCCCGCCGCCGAGGGTGTGCAGCAGGCGGTGCTGCACCGTGCGGTCCTCGGCGGCGGTGGCGCGCATGGCCTGCTCGTCCCGCCAGGCGGTCGCCACGATGCAGCGGCCGCTGTCGCGGTCGGCGAGCATGGAGAGGCCGACGCAGCCGTCGGTGTCCTGGACTGCCGGCAGGACGTCGTCGCGCACATAGGCGATGGCGGCGTCGATGCCGGCCGCGTGGCCGCGGATGCTCGTGGACCGTGCGTGCATGGGCCGCTCTCCTGACCTGGCGGGAACGCCCCTACGGCGTTCCGGCTCAGCCTGTCGGCCCTCGGTGCGCCGGGCAATGGCCCGGACGCCGAGCGACCCGTCGTCCTCGGCGGATCGCGGTGGTCGTCGGGGCGGTCAGCCCCCCATGCCCGGCGCGGGCGGCAGCACACCCGCCTTGGTCAGCCAGCCGAGCCAGTCACCGAGGTGCCAGGCCTCGGACACCTTCTCCCCGGTCCAGTGCAGGACGTGCGCGCCGTCGGCGGACGAGTGGTTCCCGGTCGGTTCCACCCCCGGGAGCAGCGGCGTCGTCCCGGAGAGGACGGCCTCGACCGTCCAGCGGTGGACGGAGGTGGTCCCGTCGACGACGTGCTCGTGCACCTGGACGTGGATGTCGGAGAAGCCCGTCCGGAAGCCGGCGATGAACTCCCGCAGCTCGTCGCGGCCCATGTCCGGGAACGGGGGCCCGTGGTAGACGAGGTCCTCGGCGAACACCTCGTCCACGACGGACAGGTCTCCCTGCTCCCAGGCCGCCACGAAGCGGGTCATCGCCTCACGCGCCCGGTCCTTCGAGACCGCTGAGCCCGTGGTCTGGGTCATGGCACGGTTCCTTCCGCGGATGTCCTGGACGCCCCCGATGCTCTCCTCGGACCGGCGTGCCGGACCAGGGGCGTCCGCCCCTGCGCGCGGGCGTCAGTGGACGGCGCGGTCCTGCCCGGCCCAGTAGGGCTCGCGCAGGGTCCGCTTGAGGACCTTGCCGATGGGGGAGAGGGGCAGCGCGTCGACGACGTCCATCGACCTCGGCGTCTTGTACCCGGCGATGCGCTCGGCGCAGAAGGCCCGCAGCTCCTCGAGGGGAACGGCGGCGCCGGCCGCCGGGACGACGACGGCGTGCACGCGCTCGCCCCACGTCTCGTCGGGGACGCCGATGACCGCGCAGGTGGCCACCGCCGGGTGCTGGGCGAGGACGTTCTCCACCTCGACGGAGTACACGTTCTCCCCACCGGAGATGATCATGTCCTTGATGCGGTCGGTGAGGTACACGTAGCCCTCGTCGTCCATCCAGCCGGCGTCGCCGGTGTGCATCCAGCCGCCGCGCAGCGCCTCGGCGGTCTCCTCCGGCCGGTCCCAGTAGCCGAGCATCACGGAGCCGCCGCGGACCACGATCTCCCCGACCTCCCGGCGGGGCAGCTCCACGTCGTCCGGGCCGACGACGCGGACCTCGGCGTGCGGGGCGGCGCGCCCGACCGAGCGCCGGTGCGCCGGGTCCTCGTGGTCCTCGGCCGTGAGCAGCGTGGCCACCGGGGCGACCTCGGTCATGCCGTAGGCCTGCAGGAAGCGGGCGTTGGGCAGGGTCTTCATCGCCCGGCCGAGCAGGGCGTCGGACATGGGGGAGGCGCCGTACCCCACCCGGCGGACGCTGTTCAGGTCGAACTCGTCGACCCGCGGGTGGTCGACCACCAGTTGGATCATCGTGGGGACCAGCAGCAGGTCGGTGACGCCGTGCTCCTGGACGGCGGTCAGCACGGCGACCGGGTCGAACGCCGGGATCATCACCTGGGTGCCGCCGATCACCACGGCGCCGACCCAGTTGGAGAAGGCGGCGAGGTGGAACATGGGCGCGGCATGCAGACCGACCCCGCCGGGCGGGAAGTGGTTGGCGGCCAGCGTGCCGAGGGACGACGTCAGCAGGTTGTCGTGGCTGAGCATGACGCCCTTGGACCGGCCGGTGGTGCCGCCGGTGTAGAAGACGCCGGCCAGCTGATCGCCCCCGCGGCGGGCGTCCTCGACCGGCTCGTGAGCTCCCACGAGCTCCTCGAAGGCGAGCATGCCCTCGGGGGTCGGGCCGTCGCCCGCGTGGACGACGTGCTCCAGGCGCGGGTGGGCCGCCCGAATGGGCTCGGTGTACGCGGCGAAGACGTCGTCGACGACGAGGACCCGGGCGTCGACCTCGGTGAGGGAGTCGGCGATCTCGGGGACGCTCCACCGGATGTTGACCGGGACGACGACGCCGCCGGCCCACAGCGTCGCGCCGAGGATCTCGGAGTAGCGGTCGGAGTTCAGGGACAGGACGGCCGCGCGCTCGCCGTCCCGGATCCCGAGTTGCTGGAGCGCGGCGGCCAGGCGGGCGATCCGGTCGACGGACTCGGCGTGGGTCCGGGTGCGGCCGGCGCAGACGGTGGCGATCTCGTCCGCGCGCTGCTGGACGTGGCGGTGCAGACCCTGGGTGACGTACACGGTGCCGACCTCCCGATCCGGTGGGGACCCGGAGCGTCGCGACGACGGGTTCCGCGGCGGAAGAGGCGGACGGCCCTGGGGCCGCGGGACGGGCCGGGCCGCCAGCCGCGGGAAGGCGCGGGAAGGCGCGGGCCCGCCGAGCTCGGGGCCGCCGTCGGTAGGGACCGGCTCGACGCCTCGACGTCGGAGGGTGTCCCGGTGTCGCAGCGTGTTCCGTCGATGACGCTCGGCCACTAGGGTCGCCGCGCGTGAGCGCCGCCGTCCCGACGCCCCGCCTGCCCGACTCCGCACCGGTCGACGACCCGCTGCCCGATCCGCGGCCGGCTGTCGCCGAGGCGGCCCGGCTGGCCGCGATCGCCAGCTACCGGCTGCCGGGGCACGCCGGGGTGTCCGATCTGGACGCCGTCGTCGCGTACATGGCGCGGACGGTGGAGGCGCCGATCGCGGTCATCAACCTGGTCGGTCCGGACGAGCAGTGCTTCCCGGCCGAGCGGGGCGCGGGCGCGCCGTACTCGCACGTGCCCGACGAGCTGTCGTTCTGCGCCTATGTGGTGGCGCTGCGGGCGCCGCTGCAGGTGGCCGACGCGCTCGACCACCCGGTCTTCCGCGACAACCCGGCCGTGGCGGCCGGCGCGATCCGCTCCTACCTCGGGGTGCCGCTGATCGACGAGGACGGCTTCGTCCTCGGCTCGCTCGGCGTCTTCGACGACGAGCCGCGGGCCTTCTCGCTGGCCGAGCAGGAGCTGCTGGAGAACCAGGTGCGGCTGGTGCGCAGCGTGCTGTCGCTGCGGCGCCAGGTGGCCGCGCACCGGTGGGACGGCGAGCTGCTGGCCGCGCAGGGCCGGACGCTGGAGACGGTGGCGGCCGGGCTGCCGCTGGAGACGGTGCTCGAGACGTTGGCCGCCGCGGTCGCGGGGCTGGCCGAGGACGCGGACGGCGACCAGGCGGTGCGGCTGCAGGAGACGGTGGACCGGCTGACCGCGGTGGCGACCAAGGCCGACGGCTGGCGGCAGGCGCTGCTGCGGTCGGCCCGCCAGGACCCGCTGACCGGGCTCGCCAACCGCAGCCACCTGCTCGACACCGGCCGCGCGGCGCTGGCCGTCGGGGGAGCGGTGCTGTTCGTGGACGTCGACCGGTTCAAGGAGGTCAACGACCGCGGCGGGCACGCGGTGGGGGACCAGCTGCTCGTCCGGCTCGCCGACCGGCTGCGCCGGCACGTGGAGCGGGAGCTGCCGGGGGCCGTGGTCGGCCGGCTGGGCGGGGACGAGTTCGTGGCGGTCCTGCCCGGGGTGGACGCCGCGACGGCGGAGGCCATCGGGAATGGGCTGGCCGCTGTGCTGGTGGACGAGGTCGAGGTGGGACGGCGGACGGTGCGGGTGTCGGCCTCGATCGGGCTGGCGATGGCCGCGCCTGGAACGACGCTGGACGAGGTCCTGTTGCTAGCGGACCGGGCGATGTACGGCGCCAAGGAGCGCGGCCGCGGCGTCCTGCACATGATCGGCTGAGGACCTGCCGGCGTGGGAAGGGCATACTGCGCGGTCGAAAGGAGTACAGATGAGTCTGAGAGGAGGGCCAACGCTCCTGGTCGGCAGAGAGACATTTCATGACCGAAGAATCGATGGAAGCTCTCCTCGACCAAGTGGCAACTGACGCAGAACTATCCGCCATTAGAAAAGTGCTGCGAGAGTTCAAACTATACCGCTCGACCCAGTCGACGTAGGCCTCCGACCCGCCACCTCAATACCGTGCACCTAGACCGCACACGAGCCACCGGGTTCAGAACCGGCGAGTTTCGTAGGACACTTGCAGGGCGAGATCCATCGTCCTCAAACCGCTCGGCCTAGGTCCACGACTTGCGATCGACGATGACCTAGGACAGGCCGTCCCGGCGCGCGTCCCGGCCGGTCAGGACGACGTCGAGTCGCTTGCTGCTTAACGGCAGTGGGCGCTCGAGTGGCATCTCGACCTGGTCCAGACCGGCTTACCGTCTCCAGGACTCGACCTTGCGCCTCTAGGTCACGGATGGCCTGCCGAAAGGTGGTCAACTTGAGGGCGCATGAGCAGCCGCTCCCTGCGCGCCAACGACGTTCGACGGCTCACCACGCTCCATTGTGTGCGTGTCGTCGACACCCATCATCCCGCGGGGTCGGCGAGTGCTCGAAGGATTGCGGACGACCCGCGAGAGTTCACGAGAACGGTCGGCAGTGCGCCGCGGTGATCGGCAATGAAGGTCGTTGCAGCATGCTTCGCAGACGCTGTCACCACAACAAAGACGTCAGCATTTCTGCTCAACTGGGCGAGTTGAGGACTGCCATCGTGATCAGAATTCGTCCGCACGTCGATGCCAGGCACGAACCGGCGCAGGACCTGCGACGCGCGTGTAGTCGCCGTCTCGGTGAGGGAGTGCAGGACGATCGTCTTCCTGTTGAGGTAGCGATACGCGGCGGCTGGGTCGACGATGTCGTCACCCTGGTCCGGACGGAAGTCCTGGGGAGTTTCCGTCCCGAGTTCGGCTGCGACGACATCAAGCGTTTCAAGGTCGGTGTCATCGAGTGCCGTGCGATAGGGACGCAGAACCTCAATCGCTTTGAAATAGAGCTTGAGCGAGGCCTCGGTGGAGCCGGGCACAGGGATGGACGTGACAGCCGCCAAGACGTCGCACACCCACGAGACTGTCGTGGCCGCGACGTTCGCCCCCAGAATATCGGCGTACCACTCGAGGAGTTCCTCATACGCATGGCGCTCCAGGTCGGCAGTGTCCAAGGAATCTACAAGCGCGAGTGTCTGGACCCGGACGCCCGCTGACGCCTTACCGCTGAGCGCAATTGCGGCGACCAGTCGGAGTGCAACCCCAGAAATCTCGGGTTCGTCGAATAGGTCGCTGTGGGCGGCGAGGAACTGGCCGCCGTTGTCACCGAGCCTCGTGAGGGTCGTCTCCGAGGCATCTGACAGCAATGTTACGAACTTGTCCACGGGGAGTGGTTCCCACGACTGAATTGCGCTCGCGGAGATTCGCGGGGGTTCCGCGTCGAAGCGGTTGAGCATCTCGAACCACTCACGCCAACCCTGTGCCGGCACTTCGAGCCTGATGGATTCGAGCCACTGAACATCGGCCTGCAAAACGGGCGTGGTGGCTGCAACCTGCTCCCTGAGGCCGTTGCTGTCAAGGTAGTCGATGACCTTGGCGGCCCACTCAACGCTCGAGAGTTGTCGGGCTGCATAGACGAGAGCGCGCCCCGCCTCCACGGATGACTTGCTCGCCAGACCAAGTTCGATACAGGCAGCGAACTGACCCTGGAGCATGAGTTCGGCAATCCGTCCCGCCGGACCGGATGCGTAAAGGTCAGACGGAAACTGGGCAGTGGACCCGGATGTCTGTGCTTCCGGGACGAATGCGTCGACAATGCGGCACAGGTGCTTGTCTAGCCCTGGCTGAATTGTAGCCGCGACACCGATGAGATCGTCGATCGCTGGGTCAACTGCCGACGCGGTTGCAAGCAGACGACAGACAAGTTCGACGACTGCTTCCGCGCGGGACTGTGGCGGAGCACCTGTGTAGAGGTCGCGCAGTGCAGGCTCGAGCTGCTCAGCGGATGCTCGAAGGCCGGGCTCCGAGCCTGCGCGATCGAGATCCTGGAAGCGCTCGAAGTACAGCGCTGCTTGGATGGCTCGCGTGACACCCAAGGGGCGTCGCATCGTCAGCACGTGTTCAAGTGCGGGGTCGGTGAAGACTGCATGCCAGTCGCGCATGCCAGCGTGTACGCGGATGCGGAGGAAAGCCAGGTTCGCTTCGTCGAGGTCAGCAGACTGCTCGAGTTCAGCCATGCAGGCGGTCGCTAACGCACCGTCGCGGGCTGCAATTGCATGGCCGAGGTCGTCGAGGACTTCGACCGTTGTCCTGAGCGCATCGAACTTCGATGGTGGGCGTCCGTTGGCAAGACGAGTGAGCATCGTCAGCGCGTTTCGGACCGCGACCTTTGCTTGTGTCGCGTGCGGTGCTGTTTGCGGCAGGACCTCAAACCGGATTGGTGGAACCTCAGCGCTGGCCAGTGCGGCATCGAAGGCGTCGGCGGGTTCGAGGGCGCCCCGCCGTTGCGCGAGGTCGCTGTAGGTCGGACCGACCCACGCGTCGAGAAGTGCGAGCAACTCGCGGCGCTGCCGCGCTGACGGAGCGAACGCATACCAGTACGTCCGTTGTTGCCGGCCTCGCGGTAGGAACCCGACACCGCCTGCTCGGATGCCTGCTCGCCAACTGTCGAGCAGTGCCTGCAGTGTGTGGTCGACGTTGGCCGGCTTGATGTCGTTGCCAGGCCCGAAGAACTCGTCAAGGGCGTCTCTCACGAGACCTGGTACCTCCTCAGGTAGTCCAGGCGTGCGCGGGCTATGGCATCAGGATCCGAGGTCACAGTGACGCCTTCTTCGTTGACCGCCTGACCAAAGTAGGTGAAGTTCATTGAACCGTGGACGTGGAATCGGTCGCTCAACATGCCTTTGTCATGGAGATTCTCGTGGATGATGAGTTCCGGTCGAGGACCTGAGGTGGGCAACTCCCGAATTCGAGCGCGAACAAGGGCGTTCTTCTCGTCGTCCCGGGTGATTAGTCGCACCCTCGTCCCGCGCCGGGCGAGTTCGGTGAGCACCTCGGTGAAACGGATCGGGCGTGCAGGCATGCCCGGGAGGACACTTCTGAGTTGCCCTGCGGAGTTGTCCATGACCACGATGTCAGAGATCCATGGTGACAGGACGAGCAGTTCCCCTGACGGGTGGAGCAACTCGGTGACGAGGAGCGTCTGAAGTAGATCGTTGACGAGTCGCGTCTGTCCGCCACCACGTGTTGCGATCCTCCGAGTACTCACAGGGCCAACTCCGCAAGTTCAAGAGACACGACCGCGGTGCCGTCGGGCAGATGCCGAACGTCAGTGATGCGCGGGTAGACCTGCAAGAACTCCGTCTCGATCGCCTTCGTGGTGAGCCCGACAAGCAGTTCAGCGAGGCGCCCCGAGTACTGCGGTCCCGCTGTCAGTTGCGCCGACCCACGTTGGGCGAGCAACTCCCGAACTTCGCGGTCAGCGTCATGCGACGCCACGTCCACCGCCGCGACATGGGTAGGGAGCAGGAAGCGGAGCAGGTCGGGTGCGGGCGGGAGTGCGGACGCGTAGGGGTTGTAGGACTCCAATTCGCTCGCCCGCAGTGTCCATCCGCGCGGCCAGAGCAGGCTCTGCATGGCGTCGATCCGGTGCTGTTCACTTGCCGCCGCCGGAAGCTGGAGCCCTGCGTCTAGATCGGTTCGATGACGCATGAGGTATGTCCAGGTGCGCGAGGGGATCTCCAAGCCCATCCGCTCCTCCTCGGCCCGCCATTGCTGCAGGATCGTCTGCAGAGCTTGGTCAGTCGCGGTCGTCGATCCTGGCCGCAGGACACGGTTCGCCAGGCACGACACGACAGGCTGTTCGGCGCCGTAAACGCCGGCCTCCCTCAGCATTGCGACGACGCGGCCGAGCGTCGCGACGCGCTGCTCCTGCGTCTGTGCAGAGCGGTAGTCCGCGACGAGCGCCCCCCAGCCCGATGCGGAGTTGATCAGCCCGACCAGTCGCTGCATGTGCGCGTCGACGAGTTCGTTGGTGCTGGGGTCCAGCGCGCGAGTGACCAGGCGCAAGAAGCGTCGTGGGTCAGGGCGAACTCGAGTAGCCAACGTCTCGATGAAACCGCCGCCACCGATCGACGTCTCAGTCAGCCACACCTGGTCAGTGCGCGCTTGACTTCGCACGTCGAGACCGGGTTCGACATCGACGTGAAGCCCGTCGGGATCGTGCTCGGGACAGATCTCGCGCGCGGCCCAGAGCAGGGCCTGTGCGATCGTGCTCGACAACCGCCGGTGCAGCCACGTCTGGAAGGTCTCAGGGTGCGGCCTCCAAACCTGTGCTACGAGTTCGTCCAGTCGGGCTGCCACCGCCGGTTCGTGTAGCAGTTGCGTGAGTCGTCGGCCGAGTCTGCTGACCGTCCCATCGCCGTCCTGGTCGATATCTGGGCTGCGGAACATCGCCTGAAGGGTCGCTTGCAGGTTCTCGGAGAAGTCGGCACGCACCTCGGCATACGCCGACTCGAGCGAGCACTGTTTCTCGACAGACGTCGCAAGCAACATGGCCTCGAGAGCCTCGAACAACCACGTCAATTGGAACGTGTTGACGTGCTCTAGGAGTAGGGCGTCGGTGGTTACGACGTGGCGGAACCACGCACTCCTGATGCCGGGCGCGATAGCGGCTGGGATGTCGATCGTGGCGGGGAGTTCGAGGCGCACGCACATCGCATCTACGTCATAGGTTGCTCCCAGAGCGACACGCTGCCCGTTAAGCGCGAATTGCGTCTGTACGCGTCGTTCTACGCCGTTGTCCATCATCACGGCGGCTTCGGACTCGAGTGCTGCCCGTCGTACCTCGACGTGCGCGTTCTGAGCATGTAAGAAAAACTCGGCTTCCGCGACGAAGCGGCCGATCGGATCGCTCGTCGGGACCCGTACTGCAAGGCCCTGTCCGGTCTCAGTGATCTGCGTCGACCAGGTGAGAACCGCGTTCGACGAGTCCTTAACATCTTCAGGGGCTAGGGCAAGTTCGAGTTGGCCGGGCCTGATCAGACTGAGCGTCGACGGAGAACCTTCCATCTCGACGAGGACGTCGGAGTCGCGACTGAAGGCAGGGAGGATGGACTCGATGTCAATAGTGGCGTGACGGACGTCGGTTGGGATCGGAATCCAGTGCCTGTGGCTGAGGTCGCGGGTGGCGAAGCGCCGAGAGACGCGCCCCGGCGCAAACTCACGCAGCATCTGGGCCATGCCCATCGCATGGACCTCAGGCTCCGTGGCATCGCGGCGCTGCGGCGGCACGAGGACGTATGCCTCGGGGAGCGCAAGTTCACTGAACAGGTTCTGCGGGAAGAAGTCAGGGAGGGGAGTGCCCCCCAACGTGTCCTTGCCCTCAACGAATCGGTCCCGTGAGGCAACCGCCCACTCGGCCTGAAGTCGGCGTGCGAGTGTTGGCGCGGCAGCGAGGAGGACGGCTCGAGGAGGGTGCCAGAGGATCTCGTCCACCACGTTGGTAGGGAGACGAAGTGCGCTTGCGATCCACTGACGCAGGCTGCGCTGCATCAATGTGTCCCGCATGACCTTGTCGAGCACGTCCGCAACCTTGAGTTGAACCTCCCGTTGGTTCTCGCGGAAGTTCCCGGTACCGATGCCTGACAGGTCACGCCAGACGTTGGCATACGGCTTCTGGAGGCGAACCTGCTCGGCGAGCCAGTCCATCATCGCCAGCGCTGCCTGCATCCGAAGTACGGCGCGATTCCGGACTGGGAGGACGAGTTGTGGCAGCACTGGGTCGAACAGTGCATCCCAAGCTTCGTAGGTCGATCGGTCGCGCCCATAGTCGGAGAGGACGACGGTTGTGTAAGGGCGCATGCCACGGGAGCGGCCTGCCCGGCCCTTGCGCTGCAGAAAGGCTGCAACGCCGCGCGGTGCTTTGTGCTGCAGTACGGCGCCGACGTCCGGGTCGTCGAAGCCAACTTCGAGTGAGGCGGTCGCGACGATCAACTGAGAGCCGACATCAACGCCGGCATCCTGTGACGTTGTTCGGCTCACCTTCATCCCGGTGGTCTCGAACTGATGGCCGAGGGCGGAGGGAAGGTCCCAACTTTGGCCGGCGCGCCGTTGCGCTGCGACATCCCCGTTGATAGGTAGGCGCATTGAAGCAAGCGGTGGCTTCACTTGCTTGGCCTGCCGACCGTAGTACCGTTGCCCCTCGGCGTCGAGCAGATTGGAGAAGAGTCGATTGGTCACGTCCAGGTCGTCGGTGAACACGAAGGCCTTGGTCCCGAACAAGCCCTGAGAAGCCCCTGCAGTGGGCGCGTCGAGGATTCTCGGAAGCAGCATCGACGTCTGGATGGTGGTGGAAAGTACGCTGGCACCGCTCGTGGGGTCGCTCCGCACCGCGATCATGTACTCGGCGCCCTCGTACTCCAACTCATCGGGCGCGGGTTCGATGCTCGTCACGAGTTCGTCGTCGACGCCGGTCAGGTCACCAAAGTGACGGACGGCGTTGGTGAGTGTTGCTGACAGCCCGACGAAGCAGACGGGACCCTGGACGCCGTGGTGCCAGCGGCGGATCGTCATGGCGGCCTGAGCGCCAGTGGTCCCCTCGTAGGTGTGGATCTCGTCGAGGAGCATCAGGCGCGGCTTCTTCGCGGCCCCAACCCCGAGGACGTGGCGCATCTCCAAGTTGCTGATGTTGCGATTGAGCATCTCGGTTGTGGTGAAGAGCAGGTCCGGCGGCGACTCGCGCATCCGCTTGCGAGTCAGCACGATGACGGAGGAGTCGAACTGCCGACCGCAAGCTCCGCACGCCAGTCGTTCCGTCCCGCGGTCGGCATCTGCTTCAGGCCAGTAGAGCGTGCCACCACACACCGAAGATCCGTCGCCCGGACAGGTCAGAGTCGGGCAGCGATACCCCTGCGCCTGCTTGGCCCACGTGGAATAGGGCCCCTTGAGCCACGAGGTTGTATTGGGGGTGTTGGCGTTGAGGACGCCCATCGTGAGTGGCCGGGAGTTCCTTGTCGCCGCAACGTGATCGAGCCTGCGAGCGTTGGCGAATGCCGTGGAGAACTGGTCGCGAAGGAGTTCGTTGCGGGGATACACCGCGAGGGCACGAGTCCAGCGACTGGAATCCTCGAGCGCGGTGAGGTAGGCGAAAGCAGGCAGGTAGAACGCAAGCGTCTTGCCGCTGCCTGTGCCCGCACCAACCACGGTGGCCGATGTCAGCTGTGCGCTGAGCGCAGTCAAGATGCGCTCCGTTGCCCGGACCTGAAAGCCGGCGACGTCGAAGTTGTCGCCGCCCTGCGCGGGCGGCTTCGACGTCAGGAGATCGAGTACCTCTCGATAAATCGACTGGTCCAGAGATCCGGTGAGAGCGGCGTCCCACTTCTGGTCTCGCTTAGGATAGGCGCGCGGCCGTCTCGCGTACCGGAAGTCCGCAACAAGGGGAGCGCCATGGCGCCAGGCGCCTGCCGGATTCTTTGAAAGGAGGATCTGCCGTAGTCGCGCTAGTAGACGAAGAGTTTCACCATTGCGCGTGCGCCATAGACCAGGGGACGCGGAGTCGTCGTAGACGATAAGACCTTGCTCATGCAAGGTCTCTGCCAGGTCATCAGGCGTCTCGAGGTCCCCTGCGTCGAGTATCACCCTGTCCAACACTTCGACAAGTTCCTCGTCCGTCAGACCGCCGTCCACGACGCCCCAGCAAAGCAGGGGGTCCTCCAGCGATTCGAGTGCATCGAGTGCCTTCGTGATTGTTGATTGCCTCACCTCAGCACGACCCGGAACTTTCCGAGGATGCCGAGCCTGCGGAGTTCGGCGACTACCTCTAGGGACAACTCTTCATACGGGACTCCATCGCCCTGTGCGCGCACTACGACGTCGGCGATCACAGGATCGACGAAATAGCGGAGGCGTTCGCCACTGGAGTTCAGGACGGCGAGTGCTTCCTGCAGGTGCTTCCAGTCGCCTCGTTCGGGTAGTGACTTGTTGCAAAGTGTGAGCAGCGCAGTCTGAGCGCGCTCGATCTCGAGGCGGATCGCCTCGACATCAAAGCCGCCTTGTTCAAGAGCATCGAGCAGGTCTTCATCGACGGCAGGTTGCTCGGAGGGCAAGGCGTCGGCCCAAGAATCGGCAACCCACTTCGCCGAGTTCCTGAAGAAGGTCACCAGCGTTCCGACCTGCATTCTCACAGCATCGGTCCTCGCATCCACGGCGAGGGTTTCGACGGTGTCCATCAATTCTCTAACAACTGCCAGGGCCGAGACTCGGTTCTGCTCGAAGTCGCCCTGCTCGATGCCTGCGGTCTGGAGCTCCGCGCGACCCAGTATGACGCGCGAAGCGTTCGCCGTGGCGTTCTGAATACGATCTCGGAGCGACGTGAAGTCGCCGGCTCGGGTCCGGAGCTTTTCCTCGTCATCTGCCGCGACCGCCCGAAGTTGCAGTTGGTAGATTCGGTCAAGGAGAGTCATTCTCCACCGTCCGATCCGTCAACAGGGTAGAGAAGCGCTTCCGTCCACTGCAGCGTCGTCAAGAGGCCCTCTCTGGCCTGGTCATACTCGAGTCGAGCAGCCGTGTTGGCGCCGCCTCCCAACTTTGCCTCCAGTGCCTGTACAGCGCGGGTTGCGAGCAGGTGCCACTGTCGGATTCGGGCGGCCGCCTCATCCCAGTTCTCCGTGAGCACGCGGACCTGATCGTCCACCGACAGCGCGGACCAGGTCTCAAGCCTCGCTCGCACACGTTCGACGAGTCCTTGATCGCCTTGCCTGATAGCTTTCGCCGCTGCCATGAGGGCAGGCCTGTCGATCGCACCAGGTAGTTGTCCGGAGTTGGCGCGCTCAGCAACGAGGTCCTCGAGCCTCCGGGTGACATCTGCAAGGTCGCCACCCAGATCACTGAGGTCAGGGACCAGTGCGGTCGCTTCCCCCGTGGCGTCGGAGAGACCGGCGAACCGTGCTTGGACGGTTCTAGCGGTGTCCTGGAGCAGGCCGGTAGAGGCGGGGAGGTCAATGCCGGAGTCCTTGCCGCGGAGCGCCCTGGTGATGCGCGGCAGATCGAGCGCGAGTGGGCTACCAGTGGGGCCCTGGGTGAAGGATGCGAGCCTCAGCACACGTTGCTGCAGTTGCTTTCGCGTGAGCCGCTGCGAGTCCGCCGAAACGCGCTGCTGCCACTGCTGCAACTTCGGACGCGCTGAATTTGCGTCGGCGCGCGCCGGCGCAAAGAGCGCCCGCGTGCGACTTAAGGCATCGTCCTTGAACGCGTCTGAGACGCCAAGCGCCTTGCTCATCGCGAGTAGCGTTTGCGTAGCCACGACAAGTTCAGGCTCCGCACGCTTGTCCCGTTCCGGCACCAGTTCTCCACTGACCTCCGATGCCCAAGCGGTGAGCTTGTCCTCCGCGAGGCGCTGGAGCACCTCGCCGTTCTCGATGGCACGCCAGGAACCCGCAGCGTCCACCCAAGCGAGCGCTCGTAGGGCGCGGACGTCTTCGTCGACGTCCCTTTCGATCGTGATCAGCGTCCTAGACCCCGCGTGATCGCCGATGGCGATAGCCACCTGAGCTTCGAAAGAACGGTCCCATTCCCTGCCCGAACTTGTCCACATCGTATTGCCCCCGAGCCCATCCTCGAGGGCAAGGCGACCGAGGACAGCAGAATGAATGATGTTCCGCAGTTGATTCCGGTGCGTCTGCTGTAGGAGTCCAGTTCTGCGCCACTTGTCTATCGCCTGGACGAGAACGGGTTCCTCAGTCTTATTGGTCGCGGGATGCGGACGAGGCGACGGCGGCTTCGATGGGTCGAGTTGCGGTCCGGGAGTCGCGCGTGCGGACAGGACTGCGGAGGCGAGTCCGTCGACGGGGGGGATCCCAAACGCCTCGTGAATTGTGGGATGGAGATTTTGAGGTCCCGCGCCTCCCGTGCCCCAATAGCGTACGAGCACAACTCGGCGCTTGGAAAGTTCAGGATCGCCGGGCGTTGCTAAGCGATGTTCGGCTTCAACGCTATCCAGATCGTCATCGGCGCCCGAACGGAAGGCGGTATCGAATGTTGCATTCGGAAATTTGCCCTCGTCGACCAGGTCGTGTTGATTGAAGAGCACGGGCCGCAGCACGCGCGTGAGGAGGTCGCGCACGCTAAGTCGTCCCTCGTCCAGTTGACTGCGCACAGTTTTATCCAGTGCGTGCCGATTGAAGGGAAAGAGGCCATAACCGTCGACGGCCCCAAATGCGGCATGGCATGCGTCGTTCACGGGACACTGTTCACAAGCATTCGGGAGTTGGCTGCCGCGGCGGTGAGCATCCTCAAGTGCCTGACTGCCAAGACGGATGGCGTTCATGTAGCGTGACGCCAGAGCGTCCGGGGCAAACGACACCCTCGGACGCTGGTCGTCGAGGTCGAACACCTTATAAACCCTCGTGTAGACCGTGTCGGGCATCTGGTTGATGAAGTAGCCCGACGTCACCGCCATCACTACGCGCATGGGACAAACCTCATTGCCCTGCGTCGGGATCAACGTGATGGCGTCGAGTAGCCCGCCCTGAATCCCCTGAAAAATTGAGAAGTCCTCGATGAGGAGGAGTAGCTCGAGATTCTGTCGTGCGAGTTCTATGCGGACCTCTACGAGGAGATCTTTGAGGTCGTCGCCACCGATTCCAAACACCTGGCTCACTGCGGCGTTGAGTTGCTCATTGAGCATCTTCGCTGCAAGTTGACGTGAAGCAGAGTCGCTTGCTAATCCCGAGGCAACGCTCGCCGCCGCCGCGCTTGCGCGCGTGGTATCGTCGACAGTCATCGTGAGGTCGTCGGCGGTGAATCCGAACGCCTCTTCCTTGTCCTCTGAGCCCTTCCCAGCGAGTTTCTCGCGCACTAGGCGACTGATCGGACTCTGTTCAGCGAAGATGCGGTCGCGGAAGACCGGGTCGCTCAATAGGGCGGGGAGGCCCTCGCTAGAAGCTAGCCACCCACGATACTCTTGCTCCTCAGCGGAGACATCGGTCCGCATCCCACGGGTCTCGATGAGTACTGCGAGTTCGTTCCTCAGTCGTAGTTTTGCCTCCTGTGCATCGGCGAGACCTTCCACTGCGGCCGCCACTTTCTGGCGCAATTCGGCCGCACGTTCACTGGTTGCTCGATCGAGAATTAGGTCGAGGATCCCGCGAAGTGACATCCGGTGCTTGGGTACGAAAATGACGCGTCGCTGATCCGTCTCAGGAAGGCGCGCCCTCAACCACCGCACCAGGTGGGACTTTCCGGTGCCTGACCGGCCGAGAATCGGCAGAATCGGCTGATCCGCCGGTTGCTCGAGGACGGCCGCTAGAAGGGCGTCTTCGTCCGTCTCCTTAATGCGTCTAGAGTCGGTGACAACGTCGCGCTGAAATATTGGAATAGAAGTGTGGGTGGCAAGGAAGACAGCGTCGCTGGGAGCCTCTGCCTCGACGGGGATGATTGCTGTCGCCTCCCGCGCCGTCCAACATGTTGCCGGGGCGGAACCTCGCCAACTCATTTCTTTCTACCGCCCTTCAATGTGACATGAGTTGTGCGCGCCGGGTCGGAGCTCGACAATTGGACACCGTCGGCGTCTGCTAGCCTGTCGAGGACAAGGCGTCCTTGCGCCTCTAGGAGACGCACCACCTGCCCGATGGAAGAGTCGACCGCGTGAGATGAAATTCCGGGGTCGGGGTCAGTGCCAAGGCGCGCAACAAGTCCGCTGCGAAGAATGCCGCCGGGAAGTACGGGCAGATGCTGCGCCAACTTCTCGAGGAACTCAAAAATAGTCATACGCTCGGCAGGAAAGTCATGAAGTGCGTCACTGATGGCGAGCGTGGGCAGCGGTACGAGACCTGGTTTCGTTCGTACTACCGATGGAACCGCAAGGCCCAACGCGGGGGCCCAGCGAGAGAGAGCGCCCCATCGGGTGTCATTGCTTAGGGCCCACTGGTCGTTCTCGGTTGTGGCGAAGTGCTCAGCCTGGAGTCTTTGAACGTTCGTCCGCCAGTGGAGGGGTTCTCCCAGTGCATCCTGCGCCAGGAGCCATGACAGTCCACGGGAGAGGTCTCGGGCGCCACTGGTGCTTGCTTCCCCTTCGGCTACTGACCAGGGGTCACCGTCCCGGTCAACATCGAATACATGTCTGACCATTAATCGTCGAAACGCGACGCGGTCAAAGGGGCGACCGTAGGTCGCGATGCTGCTGCCTAGGGTTGTCGTGCCGCCGGTTCCGTTCTCAAGAATGCCGATGGCGCGGAAGGCGCTTACTGTATTCTTCACACCGGCGGCAGCGTCCCCGTCTTCATTTACACCGGCGGGCTTGAATGCCTCGACAAGGCCGTCGTCGTCCCAAGTGCTGCGGTTCTCGATGAGAAAATTCACAATTGATCTACCGAGCCCCGGGAGTACTCGCGGGGGGTTCAGTGCGGCCACTCTCACAGTCTCCTCAGGAAGTCGTCCAGGTCCCAGACGGGGGTGCGGTAGTTCTTGACTAGTTGTCCGGGTTTCTCTGGATCTAGAAGGTCCTCGGGAATGACGACGACGCGACGTGGCCCTGTCGTAGGGCTGATCCACGACAGTCGGGCAGTGTCTTCGCGATCTAGCACGATAAGCGTCGGCACCGGAAACGCGACTTGCGGCATTCGATGGTCGACCGCGTCTACCATCACGAAGCCCTCGGGAGCCGTTTGCGCCGCCTTTGCAGTGACTGCAGGAGTGCCCATAAATGCGGCACTCGCCAGAATCCCGCGGATCCCGTGGGAGACGCAGCGCTGTACGAGAGTCTGCAACTTCATGCGCAGTTGGCCCGTGTACGAGACGATTACGACGTCGCCGCCTACTGCGAGGTTCGTCAGGGTGCTGCTCACGTCTCTCGTCAGCAGGGGCATCGCAGAGTCAGCGACGACCGGTCTGGCCGCATCATAGCGTGGTCGATGCTTGTGTTTTGCCGCGGGGCACCCTGAGCAGGCAGGGACGACTGCGAGCGTCGCGTGCATCTGTCCTGCATTCCTGAGGGTGTACTCGGCAGCGAGCAAATCACCCCAGCACTCGGAGCGCGCGAGGAGCGCATCGATTCGTCGTTGAGATGCCCATTCGGTGGCGCGGATGGCGCCGCGTAGCTGACGTAGTCGTCTCTCGAACGTTTCATGGTCGAGATTGACGTCACCTGCAACACGGACCTCGACATGCGTGTTGAAGTAGCCCCATGCCTCCGAACGGCGGCGCTCGAACCCTGCCTCGTCCTCGTCCGGCCAACGCTCGATTCGGGGCGGCGGAGGCGGTTGAACTCTTATGAGCCCGGCCCGTTCCATCAAGGTGAGGGTGTTGCGGTTCCAGAGACGGTTCTTGTCCGAGGGGTAGGTGAGGTTTGGGGGGACCACCGTGGTGTCCACTGCGAAGGACCCGTCGTCCGGTTGTTGCCTCACCGAATGCCGGTACATGGACTCCCACCGCGTCCAGGCCTTCTCATCGCCGATGAGAGTGGCTCCTTCGATCTTCCGTCCCTGATGGACGTCGCCTGGAGCGGTCAGCCAGACCGCGACGGCGGCGTGGCCGTCCCGGCCCGCGCGGCCGACCTCCTGGTAGAAGCGATCGACCGAGGCCGGCACGCATGCATGGACTACTGTGCGGACGTCGCTCTGATCGACGCCGAGGCCGAAGGCGCTGGTGCCTACCACGATGTCTGACTCGGTCAGGCCATCGGAGCCTGACCAGCGCTTCAGCACTCGGAGACGCTCTGGGCCCTGGACGTCGCCGTGGAACGCGTCCGTTCGGGCGAACCCTGCCTCGCGGAGTCGTCGGGCGATCGCCTCGGCGTCTTCCTTGCGGGTGACATACACGATGGCCGGCCTGGGCAGGTGATGCATGGACTCCACGAGGCGGTCGAGTCGTTCCTCTGGTGTCTCGCTCGCCCCCGAGAGGTAGCGGAGTTCCGTACGGAGGAACGTTGAACCAACGAACAGCGACTGGCTCGGGCCGTGAAACAGTGCTTCGTTGAGTTCGAGGCCCTCCTTGGCCAGCGTCGCCGTGAGCAAGACGACGTGAGGCTGGAGGTGACCAGATGCGGTCGCGATGGCACGGAGCTCACCAACGACCGCCCCGACCAACTGGTATTCGGGGCGGAAGTCGAGCCCCCATGACCGGACGAGATGTGCTTCGTCGATCACAACGCTGGTAAGTCCTCCATTGGCCGTCAGCGAATGGAGAGCGTCGACAAGGCCACTCACCATTGCTTCGGGCGACGTGAACACCACCCTCTGGGTGCCCGCTCGAAGGCGCTGCAGGATTGATTCTTTGCCGCCGTCCGTGCGGTCTCCGTAGTAGGCGAGTTCGGCGGGCAGTCCAGCCGCGGGAAAGCGCTCATGGAGTGTCCGCTCTTGGTCGAGAGCGAGCGCGATCGTCGGCACGACGACGACGGTGTTGCCACCGGCACGGAGTAGGCCGGGGGCGAGGCCGACGAGGGACTTTCCGGATCCGGTGGGCAACACGACGTGAAGAGTCGACGTCGGATCCGCCAGCGTTGCAGTGCGAACTGCGCTGGCTTGTGTCTTCGACCGGTATTGACTCAACCCCGAAGCCAGTGCGCTCAGTGCTGGATCGATAGGGACCGGCGTGTCCGGACGTGCGTAGGTGGACACCTCCTCAGGCGTACCGCCGAGGAATGGTCCAGGGCTCGCGCAGGCCACGTCGATCCATCGGGGATCACCGTGGAGCCACTCGGGCGACCAGTCGTCTCCTAGTGTGACGGAGTGTTCGGTCAGACCGAAGCGCGTGCAGTCGAGGTTGCTCCGGGCTAGCACATCGGTTGCGATCGCGCGTTCGTCCAGTCCGAGTTTGATCCGGGGCGCGGGGACCGATGCGACGGCTCTCTCGTGCCTCAGTACCTGTGATAGAAGCGCTGCGATGTCGCCGGCGATCGCGGGACCTGGCTGATCGGAGTACCACGCATCGACGAGACGACGGTGTGGTCCGGTGAGTTGACCCCGTGCGGCGAGGTCGCCGTTCAGTGCACTCTGGGTGAGTTCGATCGTCATGCGCCGTTCTCCGGCCCCAGTTCTTCCCCGGAGAGCATGACGATGCCCGTCCCGTCGAGTCGAAGTGTCGGCGTCTCGATCGCTCCGGCGATGGCCCGTCCCACCTCCTCCTCGTGAGCCGCCTCTGCCTCGAGGGCCCGGCCCTCGTCTCGCGAAGCGCGACTTGCGCGCAGCCGGAGCTGCCGAACGCGTCTTTCCGAGTCGATCCGCGCGCCGGTCGCTCCTATCGCGATGGCCTCCGCGACCTCCTGGCGACTCAAGACGACCCGGACCGCAGCCCCCTCTGCAGCGCGCCAACTCTGCGACCAGTCGGCGGTGGGGATGAACTTGTAGGCCGCTTCGATGCGTATGCGGGTGAGGGAGAAGTCACCTCCGGCGGACCCGTCTCTCGGCTTGATGTAGGGCAACTCCAACGTGTTGAGCAGTTCGGCGTCTTCGATCTGATTGCCGTGCTGATCGACCCACACTGTGACGATGAGCGGTGGGAACAGGCCATCCGCGCGGTGCATCAGTGTGCTGTCTGCGGCCGTGCCACGGTGGCCATTAGTCGGGCGTGCCTCAACGGCGTAGTCGAATCGGTAAGCGATCGTGAGACCACGCGCCCAGTTAGGTATCCAGCGCCACATCCCGAATGCCCGTCCACGGTCGTCATGCCAAAGGAAATCGGAAACCGCGTCAATGAACGGGTCGCCAAAGCGGTAGAGATGTGTGTCTTGTTGCCGCACGGCGATTTGACGAAGGAATGTGCCACGTTGGTCGCGGATCGGGAGGAAGTCACGCTCCAGTCGCTCGACGGACACCAGTGGGATTTGAAGTTGCCTACCGGGCAGGCGCGTGAGCGCGTCATAGCCACCAACGCCAGACCTCGGGTCCGAGATCACTCGGAATCGAAGGTTGCCGGGTGCAGAGTTGGCGGCGAGTAGCGCGTGCGTCAGGTCACCGAACGCGGCTTCCCCCAACTCGGATCTCTGTAACTCTTCGTAGATCGCGCTGTGCTCCCCACCGGATTCGATGCTGTCGAGAGCATCCTGCTCTCGGACACGCTCCAGTTCTGCGGCCAGAGAGGTGCGGACGTCAGCGATGATGGAGTCGCAGGCCATGACACCATCGCTCACGAGCCTCTGCCAGGCGTTCTGAGTTGCCGCTTCGACGGCGAACTGAAGGCTCGCGATCGAGGATGTGAATACGCCGAAGCCCTCTTCGAGGATGCGGGACCAAGTCGTGGCGAGACTTCCGTCCGCGCCGGGTTCAGTCACTTGCAGCGAGCGCCACTGACTCGAGGCGTCGTGGATCTGCCAGCGATCGCAGCGCCCGATGCGTTGTTCCAACCGATTTGCATCGGCCGGCAGTCCGACGTGGACGAGAAGATCTGCAAACTGGAAGTTCCGTCCTTCCTCAGCTGACGAGTCTGCGACGAGAACCGCAGTGCCCCGTGCGCCCTCGAACCTCCGGATTACCGCCTCAATCTGCTCGGGGAGACTGGTGGTCCGATGCTCGACGACCGATGAAGCGCCCAGAAGGTCGCGAAGTTCGTCGGCGACGTCAGTAACAAGATCAGCGGTCGGACAGAAGACGACCACCTTGTCCCTGGCCTTGAAGTGGTAAGTCAGTGCGTCGGCGATCGGGCGTGCGACTTCGTCGCGACGGTTTCTGAACGCCAGGTCTTGGACCACACGGTTGAGTGCAGTCTGCTCGCCCGGCGTCGCCGCCGCGCGGGACCGCGCCCATTGGGCGAGAGCCTCGGGGTCGAAAGAAAGACTGACGGCTTCTGCGAAGGCGTGCGCGACGTCGCCTAGGCTCGCTGGTTCATGCTCGTGTGCTGCGAGTGCTTCCTGACGCCAAGCCTCGAGAAGCCTGGTTGTCTCGGCAAGCAGATCCGACTCTATGGCCAGCGACTCTGGAGCGCGCCTTCCTGTGACGTGATAGGTGGCCTCGAGTGCTGAGGTGCGACGGGTGCGCAGCATGCGTCGATGGACGCGATACACCTCGCCGACATGCATCCTGAGTCGCTCGATCACCCTCTTGAGCGCTTCGCGGTTCCCCGAGTCCAAGACACGCGAGGCCGCATCGATCAGGTCCTCGACGTCTGCGTCGCCAGCCAGTTCCTCGCGGAGTTCGGTCAGTCTCTTGCGGAGGAGTACGGCGGGAAGATTGGGTTGAAGGCCAAGAAAGATGCGGCCGAGTCCGGCCCGTGCCGCGAGACGTCCACGCAGTTGTTCAACGGTTACGTCGGTGTAGATGGCGGGGTCGAGCAAGGTCAGCATCTGAAGGAACACCGATTCGTTGTTCAGTGCCGGCGTCGCAGACAGAAGGAGAATCTTCGGACTCTTGCTGGCGACCTGCGCGAGACTCGAGTAGCGCGCAGCGAGATCCGGTTGGGCGCTCTCAGCAAGCGCGGCGAGGTTGTGAGCCTCATCGACGACCAGTATGTCGGCGGAACTCCATGACGCGGGCTCATCGTCACGCGCGAAACGGACATCCGCAGCGGTGAAGTCCTTGAGGAAGAACTTGTCCTCGAGTTCTCGCCTCCACTGGCCAATCAAGAACGGTGGCAGAATGAGTTGAACCGAAAGTTCGGGGTTGTCTAGCAGTAGTTGGCGCAACACGATGCCAGCCTCGATCGTCTTGCCGAGGCCTACCTCGTCGGCGAGAAGGTAGCGCTGAACAGGGTCCTGCAGGACGCGCCAAGCGGTCTCAAGTTGGTGATCGTGGAGTTCGATAGCGCTCGACAGCGCGCTTCGCATGCCGCGGGCAGCGGATCGCTGCTGCAGGATCGCCCGAAGGAACGGCCTCCGCATATCTGCCAGGAGTGGCGACTCGAGCAGGCCGCCGGCCGCAAACCCAACCGGGTCCAGCAACGGTTGGTGCCAGCGCACGAACAACCGGCTTTCGGGGACGAAGCCCTCCCACTCGCCTCCGGTCTCGCGCACTGTTATGTCCCTGTGCTCAGTCGCCTCGATCACACGACCTGATCGCCAGCGGTCACCGGATTGCCAGAAGACTCGTGTCTCAGGCTTGAAGTCAAAGCGTTGCAGACTCGCGCGCGGAACGGACCTCCGGATTCGGTCGGCGGGTGACTGGCCGGGAGTGTCAAAATACTCAAGAACCAAGTCGTCGCCATCTGCGGCGACCGCCTTGCCGGGGCCGAATTGGTTGACGGGCGAGATCAAGAGGTCGCCGTGACGGATGGGGTTGGTCCTCCCGGGACGAGGATTCGCGCGAGCAGTGCGTGCGGTCGTCTTCGCCGGGGCCGTCCGCTTGGACGCCTTGGGTGCCTTCCTTGCTGGGGGCTCCGGAAGCGACCCATCATAGTTTCGGGATCCCTTGCAGCCCGGGAACCTCACGCACCCCCAGAACTCCGACCCGGCTTTGGGGCCACGCCGGGCGGTGCGAAGGGTCATCTGCGACGCGCAGTGGGGACAGCGAACTTCTGCGCTCATCCGTTCGTCCTGTCTCGTCGAGTCGCGCCACGCCGCGCCGCATTCTGTGGAGGAGATTGGCTGGCGCCGTTGGAGATTCTTGAGCCTGAGTCAGTCCTTGGATGGACGATGCCCTCGAAGGGAGAGTCGCCGAGCATCAGCCTGGCGGTCCGATGGTCGGTGTGAGCCTCGGTGTGGCGGCGGCGCAAAGGCTGACGTCGCACCTGATCAAGACTTGCGCCCGGGTAGTCGGCCGGGTGCAATCGCTCTAGGTGCAGTGACTCGTCTTGACTGGTCGAGACGCGGACACTCCCTGGGGCCGTCAAGTCGACGAGGAGCATGGCGACATCGACGCGTGGCCCCGCAGGCATCGTCGCCTCCACGTTCCGAGAGCGGTACGTCCAGGAACGTAACCGGCCGATTGCCTCATAGGTACACCCTCGCGAACGACTCGCTCGGATGGGTCACTTGCGTCCCATCCGTTGCGATGGGGCACGGTGACCGCGAGTCCGTGTCCCGGTCGCCGTAGCCCAGCGATCGATCACCTCGAAAGTTGGGCCCTAAGGTGGTCGGTCAACAAGCGGATGTCGTTGGGCGTGTTCTGGATCTGATTCCATCGGCGAGGACCCGTCGCGAACTGCCACTCGCCGGTTGTCCAGGCGACGTCGGTCAACTTGCCGAGCCCGCTGCTGGCCTGGCCCACCTCGGCCAGGGGCACTCCGTCGGTGAGGTGGTCCATGACGTAGCCGAGAGCGGCGATGCCGGCCCCATGAGTGAGCCTCGAACTGCGGGGTGGCAGCCTCCACGCGTCGGGGAACGTGATCTCCACGGTCTTCCAGAAGGTCTTGAGGTGACTGACCATCGCCCCGACATTGCCTTCGCCGGTGTCCGCATAGCGATAGGCATAGAGAGCGCCGTTGTAGACGCTGTTCTCCACCATCCGGAGGACGGCGTTGTCCTTGATGATCCCCTTGGGTTGCGTGGGCGTGGCGATCATCTCGTGGAACGGTGAATCGGCGTCCACGTTGAGTCGGTAGACGACCTCGGCGGCCAGACGGCGACGCATCAAGGGCAGGGGTAGTTCGTCCTGTGTGGCCGGCAGGAGTTCGTGGATGAGGCCCTTGGGCAGCGGACGGGTGTTGTTGACGAGGATGAACTGCGCGCGCTGTTCTTCCTCGTTGGCGACGAAGGAGACGACGCACACCGGGAACTCGTCCAGTTCAGACTCCCGGATCGCAGCGGTCCGCTGCTGGCCATCGACGATCCAGCCGGGCTTGTCCCCGTCGTCCTGCGACTCGTCCACCGGGATGACGAGCGTCCCCATAGCCGCGTAGGTGACATCGGAGGACTCTGCGTCGATCGCCTCGAATCGCACGCTGTCGTCGAACGCGACGACGATCGCGTTCGGCAGCAGGGCGCCGGGGTTCTCCAGGTACCTCTGGATGCCCCGGATGTGCTTGAGGACCTCGGGACGCTGGTAGCCCTGCAGTCCCGCGTCCTCGTCGCGACCAACGCGAGCCACCGCGGCGAAGTCCCCGAGTCGTTTGCCGTCGACGGCGAACGAGTACAAGGCGCGTTCTCCCTGCATCAGCCTGATGCAGGGAAGTCGGAGGTCGTAACGATCGGCCATCACACGGCCTCCTTGGTCTTCTGTGGCAACTCGCGTACCTGCGAGCACAGGACGGACAGGTTGTGGAACCCGCGGCTCTTGTTGCGTTCCGTTCCGCGGAAGATGGCGATCTGAATGCCATGCTCGCGGCAGAGACTGCACGGGCACTCCTCCCAGGGCCGCTCGCCGAGAGTGCGCCGGTACTCCTGGAGGTAGCTGCGCTTCACGCCGAGCAGGCGTTCGTACTCCTCCAGCGCTGCGAGGGCCTCGTCGGTGTACTGGGCGTCCTCGCCGACGGCGCGGAGCACCTTGAGGCACCTCCGCTCCGCCCGTACGAGCGTGCGCTGGTCCAACTCGCCGGCCAGGACGCGTCGCTTGACCGTCGGGTTGGCGTCGACCTGAGGCACGCGGATCGCGACGTAGTGATCACCGCCCGGGACCTGGTAGTTGTCGCGGTCGTCCATGAACGCCTGTCGAAACGGTGCCGTGCTGTCGAAGCTCGTGACTCCGTACCGGGCGAACTCGGACATGGACTCCAGTCGCGTGATCCCCAACAGGTGGAGTTCGACGTCGGCATTCCTGATCTCGTCGACGGCCGTCAGTGAGGCCAGGATGTCCGGCGTCTTCAAGGGCACCATGCCGCCTAGTGCGATGCGCTTGTAGCCCATGTCCTGCAGTTGGCGGACGCTGTCGGCGTAGCTCGTCGGATCCCATCCCTGAGCGGCCCCGACGGGTACGAACGGTTCGCCACGACTGCGACACTCGTCGAGGAACGCCTGCGCGTAGCGCAATGAGATCCGGCGTCTTTCCTGCCAGTCCTCGTGGCCGTGCTGGAGGTTGAGTCGCCTGTCGTATGCCAGGACCACGTGGTCCACTGAGACCCCGGCTGCGAACCCGATCGACTCATAGAAGTCGGCGACCTCGGTCACCGAGTACGGGGGCTCTGGCTCGTTCACGTAGTTGAAGGCGCCGCAGTCCCCGAGGGTCAGGGCGTCCGCCGGCAAGCGGAAGAAGTCGCGGACGCCGTATCGATAGAGCCGTGAGCGCTGGGGCTCCGAGTACTTGCCGGCGCCTCGGGTTCCGCCGTCGACGATGGCCTTGCTCACCAAGAGGCCGTCGTACGGAGGCGGGTCGAGCACCTCGTGGGCGTAGCGATCGTCCCTCTGACGTACGCGGTACGGCGAGTACTCCTCCGACACGAAGTCGAAGGAGGGACTGATCTGATCCTGACTATCAGGGAAGTAGAACCTCACGCCCGTGCCTTCTGAGACTCCTGGATGTACAGGCGGACGAGGTAGTTGCTCAGCATGCGGATGTCTCTCTGGATGTTCTGGAGGGCGTCCCAGGCGACGCCGAGGTCGTCCCACTCTCCTGCGGTCCACCGACAGTACGGAGCGACCTTGCCGAGCTCCCGGCGCACGGCTTGCTCTGCGTCCTTGTGAGCGGGGTCGATCGTCAGCATGACCCGGTCCATCAGTCGGGCCATCGCGCGCAGGCCGGTGCCGTGCATGAGCCGGGACTGGGTGGGCGGGAGCCCCCAGGCGTCCGGGAAGGTCGCGCGAACCGCGCGCCAGTAGCACAGGAGCAGGCGGTAGATCCCGTCGATGTCGGTCTCGGCCGTCGCCATGTTGCGGTACGGGTACAGGGCGCCGGCGGAGGAGTTGAGGCTCTCCTCGATGGCGCTGACCAGGACGGTGTCGGTGACGACGGCCTGGCTCTTCTCCGAGTCAGGCGTCGAGGCCCGCTTGATCAGGCCGTGGAACGGAGAGGCCGGTTGCCTGTTCAGCAGATCGACGAGCGCGCTGGGGATGCGCTTTGCGCTCATCTTGGGTGAGAGCGAGGTCCAGACCTCGGGCAGTAGTTCGGTCACGAGTCCGCGGGGGAGTGGCTGCACGTTGTTCACGCGGAGGAACTGGTCCCGTTGGACCTCGATGTCGTCGGCGATGAAGGCCGTGACCGGAACAGGGAGGTCCTGTCGCTTCGTCCGTGCCAGTGCGAGCGCGCGCTGCTGGCCGTCCACGAGCCATCCCGGGCGGGGTTCGCCCGGCTTGGGAAGCGGGATCTCGAGCGTCCCCGCCGCGGCCAGTCCGTCATGCGTCCCCGGACCGCGACTCTGGCGGAACTTGACCGTCGAGGGCAGCGCGAGGATGACGGCGTGGGGGAAGAGCACCGAGTCGCCGTCGAGGTACTCGGCGATCTGGTTGACGTGCCGGCGGACCTCGGGGCGCTGATAGCCGATGAGTTGGCCCTCCTCGTCGCGCGAGATGCGACTGATGTCCGCGACCTGGAGCAGTTCCGCCGCGGTGACGGTGAAGAGGAAGACGGGTGTCCCCGACGGTTGCTGCACGGAGAGTGCGCGTCGCTGGAGGACGTTCTCGGGAGCTGTCACTGCTCCTCCTGGACTTCCCGGTACAGACGTGCGAAGCGAGACTGCTCGCACGCCGATCCCGACCGGCGCAACTCGGTCAGCAGAGGCGTCCGGGCAGTCAGGCGGACCTTCAGGCACTCGCGGATGAAGGCCTGCACCTCCTCGTCGGTCAAGGGCGGACGGGGTGCCGCCTCCGGCAGTCGATTGCCGACCGCCCACTCCTCCCAGCGCTGGTGCGCGGTGGAACTCCCGATGGGGCTTCCACCCGCCAACTCCAGGTACCTGGCAGCGGCACGGGCGTTCAGGGTGACCTGTGTCCCGCCGAGCCTCTGTCGGAGTCCGTAACTGGAGACCGGGGACTGCTGCGTCGGTCGATGGCTCGAGACGACCGCCACTCCCTCGTCGCCGGCGAGGGCGTGGAGTTCCTCACCGAGCGGCTCGAGATAGCTGGGTGCCAATGCGAGCAGGACCTGGTCTGCTTCATCACGTACAAGACGTAGGTCGGCCGCGGTGCGGCCCAGGAAGGTCCTCGTCCGAAGCCCGAGCCACCAGGCGCGGCGGCCGTGGCGATCCTGCGCGACCTGGTCCGGGCCGGCCGAGAAGCTGGCCTCATAGGCCGGTGCACTGCTGTCCACGGGGGCCAGGCCGAGGCCCGCTGACGCGACCCACAGATCGACTGTGTAGCCGAGACCCCGAGCTCGCGACTCGAGGGCTAGTGCGGACTGCCACATGGGGCCGCCGTACAGGCTACGGAGAGAAAAGCGCTGACTCGGTGGCTGGCGATCCAGGCGCTCGACCCACTCGTGCACCCTGTTCGGGCCGTCGTTCAGGTGGCGGACCATGGCGTCACGGGCGGCAGTCGCTCGCTTCGTGGCCGTGCAGGACACGATGATTGCGAGGCGTCCCTTGGGTCGCGTCCCGGACAGTTGCCGCACGCGGGCACTCTAAGCCCACCTGCAGTTGCCGTGGGTGCCTGGCTCGCCGCTGGCGTGTCAACTGCACGGGCCTGCATGCTGTCCACCTAGGGTCGTCGCGACAAGGGAGGTGGCATGAGCAAGCCGGCGGTGGTGCTGCTCAGTGGGGGACTCGACTCGACCACGGTCCTGGCGATCGCCAGGGACCGAGGCTTCGAGCCCTGTGCGCTGAGCTTCGACTACGGGCAGAAGCACGAGGTGGAACTGGCATCGGCTCGCGCCGTCGCAGCCGCGATGGGCGTGGAACGGCACGAGGTGCTCCACGTCGGGCTGAGCGCCTTCGGTGGGAGTTCCTTGACAGACGACGCGATGGAGGTGCCGGTCGGCCGGACGCACGACGACATCGGCGAGGGCATCCCGTCGACCTACGTGCCTGCCCGCAACACGGTCTTCCTCGCCTGTGCCCTGGGTTATGCCGAGGTGCTGGGCGCCGAGGACATCTTCATCGGCGTCAACGCCCTCGACTACAGCGGCTACCCGGACTGCCGGCCTGAGTTCATCGAGGCCTTCGAGCGTCTGGCCAACCTGGCCACCGCCGCCGCGGTCGAGGGGCGCCAGCGCATCTCCGTGCACGCACCCCTGATGACCATGACCAAGGCGGACATCGTCCGGGAGGGCACCCGGTTGGGTGTCGACTACTCCATGACGGTCAGTTGCTACCGAGCCGATGAACGCGGGTCCTGCGGCGAGTGCGACTCCTGCACCCTGCGCCTGCGCGGCTTCGCCGAAGCTGGCCTGGTGGACCCGACCCCGTACTGGCCCCGATGAAGACGTACTTCATCAAGGAGATCTTCTACACGCTGCAGGGAGAGGGCGCGCACGCAGGACGACCAGCCGTCTTCTGCCGCTTCTCCCGCTGCAACCTGTGGACCGGCCTGGAGCGGGACAGGCACCGGGCCGTGTGCCAGTTCTGTGACACCGACTTCGTCGGCGTCGATGGCGAAGGTGGGGGCAAGTACGTCGGCGCGGACGCACTGGCGGACGCGGTCGCCCGACGGTGGCCCGGCGGTGGGCGCCCCTTCGTCGTCTGCACCGGTGGGGAACCGCTCCTGCAACTCGACGAGGCTGCCGTCGATGCGCTGCACGACCGCGGCTTCGAGATCGCCGTGGAGACCAACGGCACGCAGCGCCCTCCCCGGGGGCTCGACTGGGTCTGTGTCAGCCCCAAGGCAGGCGCAGACCTGGTCGTCACGAGCGGCGACGAGTTGAAACTGGTCTTCCCGCAGCCTGGGGCGCTACCCGAGACCTTCGAGTCGCTCGACTTCCGCTCGTTCCGTCTGCAGCCGCTCGATGACCAGCGCGTCGAGGAGAACACCGCCCGAGCGGTCGCCTACTGCCTGACCAACCCCCAGTGGTCCCTGAGCCTGCAGACCCACAAATACCTGAGGATTCCATGACCGAGTTGTGGCGCACCTTCTCCTTCGATGCCGCGCACTACCTGCCCAAGGTCCCGGCCGGCCACAAGTGCGGCAACATGCACGGGCACACCTACACGGTCGAGATCCGTCTCCGCGGGGAAGTCGACCCGGTTGCTGGCTGGGTCCGCGACTTCGGGGACATCAAGGAGGCATTCCGTCCCCTCGAGGCGGAGCTCGACCACAGGGTGCTCAACGACGTGCCCGGGCTGGACAACCCGACGAGTGAGTTGCTCGCTCAGTGGCTCTGGGCGCGTCTGATCGATGTCCTGCCCGACCTGTACAGCGTCAGTGTGAGCGAGACGGCGAACTCCGGCGTGGTCTACCGGGGAGCGCCCTCGGTCTGAGCTGAGCCGCTGGGAGCGAGTCGCTCGCTCCGTTGTTCACCGCCTGCCGCGGTACGTCCGGCAACTGCAACAGCGCGCCGGGCGATCTCCACGACGACCAGGATGCTCGCCGTCACGTAGACAGCCTTGACCAGGACCTGGCCCCCGACATTGGTCATGGTCAGAGGGATGCCGGCCAGGGGCAGGAAGACGCATGTGTCGACGACTGCTCCGACGGCGTTGGAGGCAATGAGCGCTCGGCGCCAGCCAGACCGTCGCAGGCGACGCCAGACGAACAGGTCGGTTAACTCCCCGAGTGCGAACGCTGCGGCTGACGCAAGCGCGATGCCAGGGCTGGCGAGCAGCGCGGACAGGATGACGCCCAGGGCGATGGTGGGCAGGACCCAGGTGAACCCGCCGAGTCGGTCCAGCCCGTCTCGAAGCCCCAGAGCAAGGCCGGCCGCGTAGGTGCCGGCAGGCACCATCAGGCCGAACCCGGCGGGGATGACGCCGAACGTGGACACGAGCCAGTTGGCGCCGACGACGGTGCTCAACAGTCCCAGTGCCAGGACCGCACTGAGGAGTCGGCGATTCCAGGGCGAAGCGGCGGCGCTCATGCCTGGAGGCTCTCATCCGCCTCTGACGAGCGAGAGCAGGACGTCCCGTTATCCCCGTAGCAGCGGTGGGAAACAGGTCGCCGTCCGCTTTGCTGCAGGGACGATTCAGCCTTCAAGCGACCCTCGCGGCGTGGAAGACGTCGGCCGGCAGGGCGTGGTCTAGCTGCCAGAGGATGCGCATCGGGCGCTCGCCGGTGTGGGAGACGTAAGACATTGGTCCGGCGTAGAGGTAGGGCGGCGTGCCGAGCGTGCCGTCCGCGGTCTTGGACTCGCGGACGAACAGGTGCACCGACGTGCCCATGTCCCGGTGGTTGACGTAGCGCTGCCCGGTCTGCGACCGCTCGGCCGTCGCGTTCTGCGACTCCCACTGGAACAGCGTCGGCGTGATCGCGTGGTCGGCGTACATCGTGGTGGGGGAGAAGTGCGCCTCCGTCTTCTGCAGCGTTACGAAGAAGACGTCCGCGCGATCGCCGGGCACCCAGCGCACGCCGGAGCCCCAGGTGCCGTTGAGGTCCTCGAGCCCAAAGGCCGCCAGTGCCTCGTCGCGGCTGTAGCGCGCATGGAGGTGCAGCGGTCGGTCGCCGGCCTCGCTCAGCGGGCGAGCCACCCGGTGGATCCGTTCGTGCAGGACGTCGCTCAGGTCGACGAGTTCATCGGCGCGGCCCCGGTTGGCGAGCAGTCGAGCGAGCGAGGTCTCGATGCTGCTGAACGGCGTCCGCGAGCCGAACAGCGAGAAGTGCAGCATCGCGGCCAGCCGCCGCAGTCGCGCGCTGGCCTGGGCGGCGTCCGGCCGCGTGGTCGACTGGAAGAACCGCAATCGCTCGAGGTCGTCGACGTGCAGCATGCGGCCGAGCGCCCCACCGAGCGCGGCGTCGTCCGGGCCGGGAGTGTCCTCGACCCAGCCGGCGGCGCGCTGCAGGTCCAGCCAGCTGCGACCGTTGCCGCGGTAGAGGTCCTCGAGTTCGACGCCCGTCTCCTCGAGGAAGTCAGCCAGCGACGGCGACTTCTCCCGCTTCG
Organism: Geodermatophilus sp. SYSU D01036; assembly: GCF_054050435.1. Lineage (NCBI taxonomy): Bacteria > Bacillati > Actinomycetota > Actinomycetes > Geodermatophilales > Geodermatophilaceae > Geodermatophilus > Geodermatophilus sp. SYSU D01036. Next base: position 147,884 of record NZ_JBJGZJ010000005.1, read on the forward strand.
CCTCGCTGACCAGTCCCTTCCACGACACGCTCAGCGACTGCTTGATGTTGTCTAGGACGATCCGCTGCGCCACGCGATCGAGCTCGATGTGGCAGCCCGCCGGCAGAGTGGGAAAGCCCTGCTTCACATCGCGCTCCAGCCCTCGCCGTGAGCTACCGGTCAGCGCGCGGAAACGCAGGTCGAAGCGGAACTCCTTGTGCTGCGCACCGATGAAGTCGAGGACGGTCAGGCAGGCCTTGTCTTCGGCCAGGCGCAGGCCGCGACCCAGCTGCTGGAGAAAGACCGTCGCGCTCTCCGTGGGCCGGAGGAACAGCACGGTGTCGACGGTCGGGATGTCGAGGCCCTCGTTGAACAGGTCGACGGTGAAGAGGACGTTGACAGTCCGGTCGCGCAGCGCCGCCAGCGCTGCGGCGCGCTCCTCACGGCTCGACGTCGACGTCACCGCGCGGCTCGGGATGCCGGCCCGGGTGAACCGGTCGGCCATGTACTGCGCGTGCTGCACGCTGACGCAGAACCCAAGGGCTCGCATCCGGCCGGGGTCCTCGACCTTGTCCTTCACCGCCTGCAGGACCAGTCGGACGCGGTGGTCGTCGCCGGTGTAGACGTTGGTCAGCTCAGTGGTGTCATATCCGCGGCCGCGCTTCCACCGCAGCTGGTCCAGTGCGACGTCGTCGTGGATGCCGAAGTACTGGAACGGTGCGAGGAGGTTCTGCTCGAGGGCCTCCCACAGCCGCAACTCGACGGCGGTGCGTCCGTCGAACCAGGTGCGCACGTCGGCGCCGTCGGCCCGTTCGGGCGTCGCCGTCAGTCCGAGCAGGATCGTGGGCTTCAGGTGCTCGAGCAGCCGCCGGTACGTGGCCGCCTCGGCGTGATGGAACTCGTCGACGATGACGACGTCGAAGTGCGTGGGGTCGAGCTCGTCGAGGTCGAGCTGGTTGAGCGACTGCACGGACCCGAACACATGCCGCCATTCGCGGGGCCGCTGGCCGCCGACGAGCAGCTCCCCAAAGTCGCCTTGCCGCAGCACGTGCCGGAACGTGGACAGGCTCTGGGTCAGCAGCTCTTCGCGGTGGGCGACGAACAGGAGTCGGTCGACCATTCCGCTCTCGCGCAGGCGCCGGTAGTCCAGCGCGGAGACGACCGTCTTGCCCGTGCCGGTCGCCATCACTACGAGGTTGCGCCACCGGTTGTGGACGGTCCGCTCGGCGTCGAGCGCCTCGAGGATCTCGCGCTGATAGCCGAAGGGTCGGACGTCGAGCGTAGTGATCTCGATCGGCAGATCGGACGGGCCACCGCGCTCCGCGGCCAGTGCCTCGCGGAGCCGGTCGCCGTCGCGGTGCGGCTCGTACGTCTCGAACGACGGGTCGAGCCAGTAGCTGTCGAAGGTCTCCGCGAACGTGGTCAGCAGGTGCGCCTGCTCGACGTTGGACAGCCGCACGTTCCACTCGAGCCCGTCGGTCAGAGCGGTGCGGGAGAGGTTCGACGAGCCGACGTACGCCGTCGACAGGCCGGTGGCACGGCGAAACAGCCAGGCCTTGGCGTGCAGCCGCGTGGTCCGCGTCTCATAGGAGATCTTCACCTCGGCGCCCAGCTCGACCAGGCGGTCGAGGGCCCGCTGGTCGGTCGCGCCCATGTACGTGGTGGTGATGACGCGCAGCCGGCCGCCCCGCTCGCGCAGCTCGGTGAGCTGCTTCTCGATGACCCGCAGGCCCTGCCACTTGATGAAGGCGCACAGCAGGTCGACGGAATCTGCGGAGGCGAGCTCGCGGGCGACCTCGAAGCCGATGCGCGGCTGGCCGCGGCCGTTGACAAGGAGTGCGCTGGTGGACAGCGGCACGGCCGGCCGCTCAGGAAAGGTCGCGGGGCCGGGCGTCGGGGAAGGCTGGGCGACGGCGAGCAGCGTGCGCGGTGGCTCGACGACGACGTCCTCTGGAGCGGCCGCCTCGGGAGCTAGCGCGGTGATCGCCTTGACCATGTCGTTCGCGAGCTGCACCTGGCGGCCGACCGCTGCCCGGTCGCTGCCACCAGCACTGCGTAGAGCGCGGGACGCCAGTTCGGCGATGTGCCGGGTCAACGTCTCGTGGGCCTCGACAGGATCCAGCTCGCCGAGGGAGACCAGAGCAGGGTCCGCGCCGGTCAGCTGGCCGCTCAGACTCTCGGTCAGCAGGTGTTCGTAGACGCCAGGCGTCAGGTCTGCCACGGACGGACCGTAACCGGAACGCGACTTCGAGCTGATAGCGCCACTCGGGAAGAAGCGCGCAGCAGGGAGACCGCAGCCACACCGATGCTGCCGGCGAGCCGCGATGGAGCTTCTTGAGTTGCCGTCGTCAGTTCGCGACGACCTCGCGGAAAGCGTCCTTGGAACCGATGTGACGCGTTACCTCGCCATGGGCGTGGAGAACTCGGTGCGCTACCTCAACTGCTGAGGTCGATCACGGCCCCTCCCGAACGGATGACCACGCGTGTGTCGGCTTCATGTGCCGGGTCACTCGTCGATGTCCTCGGAAGGCGAGGATTCACGACAGGGGAGTGGTGTGGTCACCGAGGTGCAGACGAGCGAGGGCTTCGGCTTCCTGGGGAGGCTGAAGAGCGTCGCTGTCACAGCGGGGGAGCGGGTCGCGGACACGGAGGTCGGCAGGAAGCTCGCACCCGTCTTCGAGCAGGGCAAGAAGGTCACGTCCGAGGGGCTCAAGGTCGCCGCCCATGTCGGCGAGCAGGCACACGAGATCGCCACGCAGGCCAAGCTGTGGGAGGAGCAGCGCGCTCTCGTCGAGCAGATGCTCGAGGTGCTCACGCTCCAGCAGGGCCTGATCGAGGACCTCCGCGCGCGCGTCGCCGTCCTCGAGGGCGCCGAGTGACCCCGCTGGCCGAGCGGCTGGAGGCACTGAAGGAGCGACTGGGGCGCCTGGGGGCGACGGCGCTTCCCTGGGACGTCGTCAGCCGCAGGGTGGCTGACCTACGGAGGATCCCGCCGGAGACGTGGACAACGGCCGGACTGGCGGTCGACGGCTACCTCGCCGCGGCTGAGGACGAGTGGCCACCGGAGGTCGTCGAGGCGCTGGAGCGGCTCGGATGGGCAGAGAACTGGAACCCCCGGGCGCTGGGCTTCCTCCTCGCTCCCGTGGACAGCGCCTCGGCTGGCGGATTCGTGAACGGTGTCAAGGGGACGTTGTTCGAGGACGTCGTGGAGCACCGGGCCGAAGCCGGGCTGCTGGATCTGCCGGAGGGTGCTGACGGTCTCGAGCTCGCCGAGAAGCTCAACCAGCCGGGGTGGGACGCCGAACTGCTCCAGGACGACGAGGTCGTCGGCGTCGTGCAGATGAAGGCCACTGGATCCGTCGACTACCTGGCGGAGCACGTCGACAGGTATCCCGACATCGAGCACGTCATCGCGACCAGCGAGGTCGCGGAGGCAGCGGCTGCGCGAGGGATGGACGTCATCGACGCGGGGGTCCAGAACGCCGACCTGACCGCGACGCTGCAGCAGGCGGCCGGGTCCCTCGACGCAGGAAGCCTCGTACGCGAGTGGATCCCGGTCACCGGCCTCAGCATCGCGGCTCTCCGCGCCCTCAAGGCCCACCGTGGCGGCGCCTCCGTCGAGGAGGTGAAGTCCATCCTCGCTGAGGAGGGCGTCACACTCGTGGCTGCACACGCCGCCGGACTGGCCGTCGAGACGGCCACTGGGGTCGTGATCCTCCGTCCGGTGACGAGTGTGGGTGTCCGCCTGGCCCGCCGCCGCTACCTCATCCAGAAGGAGTCGCGAGAGGACCTCGCGCGCCACCGCTCGCTGACCGAGGCGCTCGCCGAGCGGGCTCGTGCCTGTTAGTCGGCGTCATTGCCTGACGTGCCGCTCGGGTTCCTCCCGTCTTCGTCGTCCAAGGCGCTGAAGTCTTCATGAGGTGGGTCGGCCGTAAGAGAGCCACGCTCCTCTTCCTGCGTGACCGACCCTGGTTCGTCCTTGCCTTCCATCCACGCCACCACGTCATAGACCCGGAGCAGCGACACGGACGCCGGAACTTCCGCCACCTGGCGCAGGGCGATCAGTCGGTCCTCTAGACCGTGTTCCCGGAGTTCGAGCCGCAGTGGCTCCCACTGGCGCTTGTGGCAGTCGGTGACACGGGCAACGACCGAGTCGTAGATCGGGACGAGTCGTGGGCGCTTCCGTGCGCACAGCTTGCTCGCGATGGTCGGCCCGATGCCGGGAAGGCGGCGTAGGGCTGAATACAGGCGCCAGGCCGGCCACTGCTCGTTGATGGTGCTGTCGACCTCAGCGAGGTCGTGGTCCGGCCCGATGTCCCTCAGGAGGGACTCGAAGCGATCCGCCGGATCCAACAGCAACTCACGAGCAGCCATCGACGGGACGTAGACCGACAGGAAGCTCACTGCCACGAGGTCATCGGCTGCGAACCGGTACGGGTCTGTCGTCTCCCAGTCGTCGAAATAGGAGCCGGTGTATCGCTGGCTGCCGCAGAGGCCGTAGTAGGTGCGCAGGTAGCTGACCGCTGTGTTCGTGTCGTTTGGATCCCTCAGAGACTTCGGCAGGCGGTATGGCACAGCGACTCCTCGTTCGTGCGGGCGTCATGAGGGGGGCGACATGGCGTCGCCGGCGAGGTCGTGGTGGGACGCCTCAGCCTCAGGTCCCTGTCTCGTCGAGCACAGCGATCAAGCAGTGCCCCACTGCCGTGCTCGGACGAGCGGTCACCGGAGCAGCTCGTCGAGTAGACCGCCGTCGATCCGCTCAGCCTTCGGCGCTAAGGACCAGGTGGTCGGCCCGCCGAGCAAGCCGGCCCGTCGTCACTGCGCGGGCCAGCGCTGCCTCGAGCACACCGACCTGCGCAGGAGTGCGGCGGCGGTAGCCGAAGACCTCCAAGGCCTGGGCGAACAGTTCGTCCTCGGACATGCCTGCAGCGGCACGGCACAACGCCACCATCGCGTTGCCGATCTCCTCGGGAGCGATGTGCTCCAGCGGCCGGTCACTGCTCGAGGCCTGTCGACGGAAGCCCGGCCAGGTCGACGCCTTGCCGGCCTCCGGCCACACGAAGTCCCCGACCCGCAGTGAGGCGGGGATGAGCCTGGCGATGGCGTCCTTCCGCGCCTGGGCCACCCGCCCGAGACCGAACGCCGCCGCGGTCAGCCGCGTGAGCCGGTCCAGGTGGATCGGCCCCTCAGCGCGTGCTCCCGCCAGCAGCGTCGTCCGCACGACCTCTGCCGCCCGAGGGACGGCCAACTGGTCCAGCACGCTGCGGTCCCCGACCCGACCCGGCTCCCAAGGGACGAACGCCGTCTCGCCATCGAGCGTCGCGGGCTGTTCGCCGGTCTTCTTCGGAGCGGACGGGACGGGGTGAACCGGGGCGGACTCCGCCGCCTTCGGCACGGAGCCCGACGGGGAAGGCGGTCCCGACGGGCGCTGAGCCGCCTCGGGCGCCGGCTCCGGACGGGTGTCGACCGCGGCCACCAGTCGGTCCAGCACAGCGTCACGGTCGCTCAGCCACGACGGCAGCCACACCCGCTCGACCGCGGGCCAGTTCAGCATCCCCTTGAGGACATCGACCGGGAGCCCGTCCCGGTCCCCGACCGTGCCGCGGTCGGCCCACGCCGGCCCGTCCAGCAGCACCGCGACCACCGGCTGTTCGGGAGCGTCGGGGTTGGCGAGCGCCAGGTCGACCTTGAAGTCGGACAGCCCGACGTCGCTCCGGACCACCAGGCCCCGCTCCCGCAGCGCCGCCGCGATCTCGTCCCGGTGACGGTCGGGCACCGACGACGCTCGACCGTTCTGGGGGAGCGCGTCGGTGCCCTGCGCCGCCAGGTCCAGGTAGGCGCGCAGGTGCTTGATCCCGACGGACGACGTCTCCTCCGCCCGGAGCTGCGCGGGGTCGAAGCTCGAGAACACGACCACCTGGCGCCGCGCACGGGTGACCGCGACATTGAGCCGGCGCTCACCCCCGGCACGGTTGAGCGGCCCGAAGTTCAGCGGCAGGACGCCTCGTTCGTTCACGCTGAACCCCGTCGAGAACAGGATGACATCGCGTTCGTCACCCTGGACGTTCTCCAGGTTCTTGACGAACAGGCCCTCGCCGTCCGTGCGCTCGAGCGCCTCGATGAGCCGCTCGTCGCCCGTGTCACGCAGCAGCGCCTCGATGTGGGCCCGTTGCTGCTGGTTGAAGGTCACCACCCCGAGGGACGGGACCTCGTCGGGCGAAGCGGCGAACCGACGGCGGATCTCCGTGACGACCGCCTCGGCCTCGACCGGGTTGGTGCGCAGCAGCTTGCCGCGACCGGACCGGTGGAACTGGCCGTCCACGCGCACCAGTGCGACCCCGCGACCGTCCGGCCCCGCGGATGCCCGCCCGTGCACCGGTGCGGGGAAGGACGACAGCCGGTTCTCGTAGTACTGACGGTTGCTGAACGCGATGAGCGACTCGTCCTGGCTCCGGTAGTGCCACGAGAGCCACTGGCGCGGCACACGTGCCTGGACGCACTCGCTGAGGATGCTCTCCTCGTCCTCGACGACGGGTTCCGGTCCCTCCTCGGTGACGTCGTCGTCAGCGCTCCCCGACCCCGCCTCGGCGAAGGTCGTCGGCGGCATCTGCTTGCTGTCGCCCACGACGACCGCAGCCTCGGCACGGCCGAGCGCACCGATCGCGTCCGCGACCCGGATCTGCGACGCCTCGTCGAAGACCACCACGTCGAACTGGCCCGCGGAGGCCGGGAAGAACCGGGACACGGAGTCCGGGCTGACCAGCACGCAGGGCATCACCGCGGTGATCAGGTCGCCGTAGGTGGTCAACAGCGCACGCACGCCCAGACCGCGCCGTTGCTTGGCGAGTTCCCGCTGCAGCGCACCGACCCGCCCCAAGCTCTTGGTCGCGTCGAACGGACGGCTGTCGAGCACCTCTGCGGGGACTGCCGACCGGAGGTGCTCGCGCACCGCACGGGACGCGGCGGTGAACCGGCGGATGGCACGCTCGTGCGTCGCCGGGTCGAAGGCGTCGAGGCCCGTGGCCAGACGGCGCTCCTCCACCGAGGTCTCCGCCAGCCCCCTGTCGAAGGCGCGCACGGCGTCGTCCGCCGGAAGCGCACCGGCCACGAGCGCGTCACGGGCCTCGGTCAGGCCGGCCGAGCGCAGCGGCTCCACGGCCGCGAGGAAGTCGACCCAGCGCTGCAGTGACGGGAGGCCGGGCTGTTCCACGGCACGCTCCCGCTGGGTGACGGCCCATCGGGTGAGCAGGCCCTCATCGCCGGCCCAGGAGCCCAGGCGCTCCTCCTCGGTGTGACAGGCGGCGAGCAGCCCGGCGAACGCGTCCCGGGCTCGGCCGATCGCAGCGGCGGCCGCAGGGTCGGCGACCGGACCGGAGGCCAGCAGTGCCCTCAGTGCACCGGGGAAGCCCTCCTCGGACTCCACCGCCGCGCCGGCACGGCGCAGCCACTCCACCTGACGGTCGAGCACACGTCGGCCGGCGTCGGTGAGCGGGTTCCACGCCGGTGGCACCGCGAGCCCGGGGACCACACCGGCACGCTCTGCCAGCCCTCGGACGGCGGTCTGCACCTGCAGGAGAGCGGCAGCCAGCGCGGGAACTGCCTTCGGTTCCACGACGGCATCCGGCCGGAGCGCAGGGGCCAGCTGGTCACGGACGGCGATGAGCCGCTTCTTGCGACCGAACCAGCTCGACGCCGCGGCTGCGGTGGCCGCGGCGTGGATGTCGGCCAAGGGGAGGTCCAGGGCAGCGGGGGTGGCCACATCGAGCCCGGGATGCGCCGCGGCCACGAAAGCGGCGACCTCTCCTGCGACCGCGCCCGTTGCCTGGTTCCACCGCGACGACCGCGTCTCGTCCAGGACGTCGAGACCGACCGCGGGTCCACCCAGCAGTTGGGCGAGGGCGTCGAGGTCGCGCGAGGTCCGCACTGCCCGCAACGTGGCGGCCAGTGGGCCGTGCGAGGGCAGGCCGGCGACAGCGTCGTCCACGGTCCGGGCGGCCTGCTGCACGGCGAAGACGTCGACTGCACTGGTGTCGACGAACGCCCAGGGGTGTCCTGGCCGAGGGCGGGTCTGGTCCGCGACGTCCGGCAGTCCGGCGAGCAGCTCTCGTAGCGTCGAGGTGGCCTCGACCGTGGTGGCGGCCACGAAGGAGGTCGGCACCGGCAGGGCCGGGATCTCGGTTCCCGCCGTCAGGAGCGCGGTCCGCGCCGTGTACAGCGACAGGCCGCCCCCGTTCTCCTCGTGCAGCCGCTGCGCGTAGCGGCCGAGGCTGCGCCGCGATGACCGCAGGTCCTCGCGGTCCGTGGACAGCCCCTGGGTGTCGACGTCGACCGCGTGATCGAGTGCCTGCCGGATCTGGGCCCGGACGACAGCCGGCTTGCTGCCCTTGTCGTGCAGGTCGAGGGCGAACGGGCCCATGCCGACCGCCTCGAGCCGCCGGGCGACGACGTCGAGTGCCGCGCGCTTCTCCGCGACGAAGAGGACGCGCTTGCCGTCGGCGACCGCGCGGGTGAGGAGGTTCGTGATGGTCTGCGACTTGCCGGTACCGGGCGGCCCCTCGAGGACGAAGGTGCGCCCGGCCGCGGCCTCGGCGACGGCCCGCAGCTGCGACGCGTCACCCGGCACAGGGCAGCGCGCGCCCAGGTCGTCGAGGTCGGCGTTCTCAGCACCGGTGGTGACCGGGTCGACGTAGGGCTCGGTGGGGGCGTGCACCAGGTGGGCGACCAGCGAGTTGCTCGTGAAGTCCGCCCAGTGCTCGTCGAGGTCCTTCCAGAGCCGGAACTTGGCGAACTGCAGGATGGCGAGGTCCGCCGTCGGCTCGACCCGGTAGGGGAGGCCGCGCTCGGCGAGAGCCACACGCATCGCCTCGAACGCGCCGTCCAGGTCGATGCCCGCGCCGTCCTCCGCCGGCTCCGCCAGTCCCGGCACGGACAGTCCGTGGACCTGCCGCAGCTTCTCCAGCAGGCAGTAGTTCGGCGTGCTCGTACCCGCCTCGTCCAGCGTCAGGCGGTAGGCACTGTTGCGGGCCATCGGGCTGAGGTTCACGGGCACCAGCACCAGCGGCGAGCGCAGCGGCCGGCCGTCCAGCTCCCACGCGAGGCTGCCCAGAGCCAGGTAGAGGTTGTTCGCGCCGGTCTCCTCGACCACGGTCTTGGCCTTGTAGGCGAGGTTGCGGAACCTGGTCAGGTACGCGGCCTCGGTGACGTCGGCGAACACCGCCCGGCGCTGGTGCAGGATCTCGGCGAGCTGGTCCTGGGGGAGCTCGCGAGCCGACCGGAGCCCCCGCGCCCGCTGCACCTCGGCGATCTGGTCGGAGGGCAGCAGCGTGATGGCGGTGCCCAGGTTGACCATGTCCTCGAGCTCAGCCAGCGAGTCGTCCGGAACGGTCAGCGCCAGTCCGGCTCGGTCCGTGTAGTTGATCAGGCGGTTCCGCAGGCTCAGGTCGAGCAGCGCGTTCTTCCACTGCTGGACGCGCGCCGGGACCTCCACCCGGCCGGTCGCCGGGGTTCCGGTCGGCTCCGCCGGCACGGGCCGGGCCGGTGCGCTGTGCACGGCCGGCCGGTACTCCACGACCTGGACCGTGCCGTCGGCGTTCCTGGTCCGGGCGGGCAGGGGCAGGATGTGGTCCTGCCGGGCCCGGTGGACGTCGACGACCCCCAGGACGCGGTCCAGGTCCCCGGTCAGCCACGAGGCGTAGGCCGGACGGTGGAGATCCGGAAGGGCCGCGCCGTCGCCGCGCTCGGTCAACAGCGTGGTCTCGATCAGGCGGACGAGGCCGAGGTCGACGAGGTTCACCAGCGGCGCGACGTCGGTGGTGGCCGCGCTGTCGACCGGTCGCTCCTCCCGCCAGTAGCCCAGGAAGGCGTGGCCCTCGACGATCCAGAGCATCGGCCGGATGCCGGCCTGCTCGAGTGCCGCGGCGAGGACGACGACCGTGTCCAGACACGTGCCGATACGCCCGTCGAGGACATCGCCGGGCGTACGCACCTTCTGCCCGGTGTCGGCCCAGCTCGCCGGCGGCTCGCTGTAGCGGATGCCCCGCCGGTACATGGCCTCGGTCAGTGCCGCCACGATCTGGTCGACCCGCTCGGGACCCGACTGGTAGCCCTGGACGGAGGGGCTGCCGGTGCGCTCCTGGAGCAGGTCCGCGGCCTCGCCGACCAGCGTCGTGATCGACGGGTGGTTGGGCAGCACGTGCGCCCCGAGCATCTCCAGGGCCAGCGACGGCGGCGTGGCCAGCCACTGCTGGGCGGCCAGCAGCTGGACGGGAACCGCCTGCCGTGCGAGCGGGTGGTCCCCGTGCACCACCTCCACCTCGATGGTCCCCGGCCGCTGCTCCTCGATCTGCAGCATCGCTGAGGGGTCGAGGCGGAGCGGTACGTCGGTCAGCACGGTGGTGGCCGACTCACCCAGGTCCGCATGGAGCTGCACGGGGCTGCCGATCGGCCCCTCGGCATCGCGCACCGAGAGGCGGATGGTCGCCCCGGACACAGGAGCTCCGGCGTTGCAGACCGCGACCCGGGACACCACGGGCACCTGGTTGTGTGCGAGGGCGTAGCTGAGGACCCTCGTGGCGGTGACGTCGACGGTCACCGGTGACGCACCCGCTCCGCTCGGGGTGGGGACGGCCTGCTGCGGGAGAGCGTCCGCGGTGTCACTCATGGCGATTTCCTACCTGCTGTCTGTGACGGTTGTTGGAGCGGCGCGGGTGCCTGATGCGGGTGAGACGGAAGCGGACGTCGAGGTTCCGCAAGCCGATCCGCGAATCGGGACGTCCCCGCTGTACGGGAGGACGAGCTCGTCCGTGGGCCAGCGCTGGAAGTGCCAGTGGTGAGGTGCACAGCCCCCGACGTCGCGATCAGGTCCTCACGCGACGCCTTCTCCATAGCGGGCGACGTACTCGTCCGAGGTGACCGCCGGGTCGCAGAAGACGGCCGGGTTCAGGTGCAGGAACCGGTCGGGCCGGCGCAGCAGCCGCGTCCAGACCTCGTCGACGGTCGTGCCCGCCCGGCGGTGGCTGTCCCGGGTGAGGCTGGCCTGGTAGGCGCTGTTGGCCGGCGGCAGGACGTGCACGACCCGTACCGCCAAGGCGCCCAGCTCGCCGCGCGCCTCGAGCTCGTGCGCGAGGAGCTGCTGGCGCATCAGCTGGTAGAAGGGCTCCGCCAGCATGTCCTCGAACGGGACGACGTCGGTGCGCAGCGGACCGTCGTCCGCCGCCCCCAGGTGGTGGTAGCGCTGCCGCCGCACGGCGTCCTTCACCGGGTCGGCCGGGCGACCGCGCCGGTACTCCTCGGTGTACTTCCACTCGACGAGCGCCAGCTCGGTCTCGCCCTCGGACGTCCGGTACAGGAAGGCCGCGTCGACACTGGTGCTCTGCGCACCGCGGGTGCGGCTGCCGCACCGCGCCTCGCCCAGGACGTCGGCCGACCCAATGAACTCGAACGTCAGGTGCCGTCCCGGCTCGATGGGCAGCACCTCGGCGACGTCGAGGACCGCGCCGAACGCCTTCTGCAGCCGAGCGGGGTCACGGACCATGCGGGTGAGCGCGTTGACGCACTGCACCTGCGAGGACAGCAGGTGGTTGCCCGGCCCGGCGCCGTGGCCCCGGTGCCAGGGGATGCCCAGTTCGGCGAAGAGGGACAACGCCTCCTCGCGGACGTCGGGCAGCAGGTTGGCCGCGGCGTGCTCGACCGGCAGGCAGAAGGGCAGCGGAACGGAGGACGGGCCGCCCCAGTACGGCGCCGGGCGACGAGCGTCATCCGGCAGCGCGGCGGTCCGCTCCTTCCAGCGGACGGCGGCGGCGCGGCAGGCGGTGCGGAAGGCGTCGTCACCCGTCCTGGCGGGCTCGGTCCACTCGGCGGGCACGGTCCGCTCAGCAGGGGACACCACGGACGGGCTCGCGTCCGGGCCGAACCAGTCGGTCACGGCCTGCACTGACCAGGCGACGTCGTCGGCGAGGGCGGCCAGCAGGGCGGCGCTGTACCGGGACAGGGCGACCTGGCCATCCGCGTCGGCACCGACGACCAGGTCGAGGACCAGGCGGGCTGCCGGTGAGGCGCCGAGCCGGTCAGCGAGCACGTCGCGGTACGCGTGGGCCCAGGTGAGGTAGTCGAGGCCCTGGAGCACGAGGAGGGCGTCGTCGTTGCTAGCCAGCTTGGTCTCGACGACGCGCAGGTCACCGTGACCGTCGAGCCCCAGCAGGTCGACGTAGCCGCGGCTCCACCGTGCAGAAGTGTCGCGCGGACGCCAGGCCGGCACCTCGCGGAGCGCCGGCTGCTCGATGCCGACGAGGTGGGGACGGCGTCGCAGGACGGCCTGCAGCCAGTGCTCGTCGGGACGGTGCAGCGAGCCCTCGCCCGGCTGGAGACGCCGGGCGATCCCCGCCTCGACCGCGGCCCTGACCTCGGTGAGCTGCTCGTCGGTCAGCGGGGTTCCGTGATCCAGTTCGAGCGCGAGGGGAGCGCGGTCGTCGCTACTGCCATGGATGCCGGCCAGGACACGCACCCCGCCCCGCCGGCCGCGGACGGACAGCACCCGCTGCCCCGAGCAGTGCCACGCGCGCTCGTTCTGCCGGTGCGCGGAGTCAAGCCGGGGGTCGCGGGTCGCCCAGTCGACGAGCAGGTCGACCGCACCGGCACGGGCGCCGAGGTGCAGGGCGGTCGACGGGGCGGTGAAGTCCGTGCGGACGTCGCCGTCCTCCAGGCGCGCGCCGAGGGCGGCGACGGCTGCGGTCCGGTCGAGCACGGTTGCCGGCCGGACGGTGGCTCCGTCGTGCAGCCACAGCTCGGGACGGCGCGCGTCGGTGAACCACGGGATCCGCTGCGCGGTGGCCGTGCAGTGGCCGTGGGGGAGGGCCAGGACGAGCCGGCGGTCGCCGGCCCAGGTCATGCCGTACGCCAGCGCCAGCTGGACGGCGTCACCCTCCTGCGGTCCGGCGACGACGAGGAAGCGGGTCTCGTCGGCGAAGTAGGCAAACCGGTCGGATCGGCCGTCGGATGATCGCTCCGGGACGCCCATGGCCGCCGCGATGGTGGGCGCGACCTCCCGGTTGAAGGAGGTGCGCTCGGTGTCGCCACGCGTCACGGTCGGTTCCTCTCACGGTGCGGTCTGGGCCCGACGAACCGCCGGAATGTAGGTGGGACGGGTCCGCGCCGTCGTCCCTCCGATGGGGTGTCCGGGACCGCGGCTGTACAGGGGGACGGATGGGGCGCGGGTGCTCACGAGATGCCCGGGGTCCTGACGCCTGCTGCACAGGACGTGACGTGGGCACGTGGCGTCGCCCGGGCCGTGCGGCAACAGAACCCTCCGTGTGGGTGGGCGGGCTGCCGGCGGTCTGCGACGGCGCGACAGGATGCGGACGTGGCAGTCCATGTCTTCGTCGTCCCCGGGACCCTCGACGCCCTGCACTGTGACGACGTGATCGTCTCCACGGACCAGAGAGGTCCGGCAGGCGTCAGGGAGCAGTGGTGGTCTGTCCTGGGTTGGGACGGCTCATCGGCACCCGAGGAGCGGGGACAGCTCGTGCGTCTGTCGGACGCCCGCCGGTACCTGCAGCTCGACCCGCAGGGCCGAGATGGCGGCGGGCCGGCGCGCTGGTTGCTCCACGTCGGCGCGCTCGCGGGCGGGGGCGTCGAGTGGCTGCAGGAGGGTGTCCGCCAGGTCCTGCGGGCGGTCGCCGACAAGGGGCCCACCGCCACGGGATTGCCGCGGCGGGTCGCGATACCGGTGGTCGGTGTCGGCGGGGGCGGTCTGGGTCGTCAGCGCGGCGCGGTCATCGACCAGCTCCTCGCGGAGCTGGACCGGGCTCCCGGGTCCCTGGACGTCGTCCTGGTCGCCAACAGCCGGGCGGACTACGCCGCCCTCCAGGCCCGCCGGCTGACACTCGGCATGGGACGGCTGGACGACGAGGTCCTCGAGGAGACCGCTGCCGCGCTGGCCGGCCGAGCCAGGGCAGGACAGCTGGCCGTGTTCATGGGAGCCGGCACGGGCGTCGCGGCCGGCCTGCCGACCTGGTGGGGACTCCTCGACGCACTGGCCGCGCGGCTGGACGTCCCCGGCGGTGCTGAGGCGCTGTCCCGGCTCAGCCCCCTGGACGCCGCCGAGGTGCTCCGTCGGAGCGCTCACGCGGTGGCCACCAGCGGAGGGAGCCGGGCGCCGGGGGAGACGTTGGGTGATCACGTCGCGGCTGTCCTGGGCACGCCGCAGCGCTACGCGCTGGCTCATGTCCTGCTCGCGGCGCTGGGGACGGAGCAGGTCATCACGACCAACTTCGACGACCTGTACGAGAGGGCCGTCCAGGCCGTCACCGGTCGTGACATCCCGGTCGTCCTCCCTGACCGGGAGCCCGAGGACGACCTGCGACGAGGGCGCGGCTGGCTGTTGAAGCTCCACGGTGATGCCCGGCGACCGGAGAGCATCGTGCTCGACCGGCGGTCCTTCGTCCGCTACGACGCCACCCAGCGGCCGCTCGCCAGCGTCCTGCAGGCGACGCTGCTGACGAAGCACCTGCTCGTCGTCGGCGCCTCCATGACGGACGACAACGTCATCCGCCTCGTGCACGAGGTCGCCACCCTCAACGAGGACCACGACCGGAGCCGGACGATGGGGACGCTGGTCACCCTCGAGCGCCAGGAGCTCACCGCGAAGTTGTGGGCGCCGGAGTTCACCACCGTGCCGCTGGGACCGCCCGGACCGGCGGGGGAGTCGCGGGACGAGGCGGCGGCACGCATCGCGGACGCCGGCCGGTCCCTCGAGATCCTCCTCGACCGCATCGCCGCCCTGGCAGCCCAGGACTCGGTGCACCACCTGCTCGACCGGCGCTATGCGGACCTCTTCGCCGCCGGGGCGGACGAGGAACGCGCCGTCGCCGAGCAGTTGGCCGGTGCCGCTGAGCGGATCCGGGAGTTCCTTCCAACATCCGAGCGGGGTGCTGAGTGGGAGCGGGTGCTCGCGCAGCTGGAGAGCTGGGGCGCGCGCAAGCGTTGACCGCGCCCGCTTGCGGACGGGGTCAGGAGCAACGGCACATGGCCAGGACGCTGAGCCGCATGCCGCAGGACGGGCACAGCGGGGTCTCGTGGACCGTCCGGCTCGTCTGAGCGCCCGCGTTGACCTTGATCACCACGGCCGGCTTCCTGCCCTTGGCGGCACGTCCGTCCCGTGAGGGCAACCGCCAGCGGGGAGTCAGCACCTCGGCGACCTGGGCCTTGTCGACGTTGACCCCGCGTGCCCGCAGGAGGGCGGCGAGTCTCTTGTGACCCACCTGCGAGTTGGCGTGCGCGGCACGACGGATCTCCGACGCCAGCTTCCGAGTGACCGGGCTCGTGTTCGTCGCGCGACCACGGGTACCGGCCGTCGGAAGAGGCCGCCCCAGGACGGCCGCGACCTGGGACGGGGTGACCGGAGTGCCGGCCCTCGTGAGCGAGGCCGCGAGGCTCCTTGCGTCAGCCCGCGGGTCGACGCGGGCGGCGGTCAGGATCTTCTTGCGCACTGACTTGGGGACGGAAGTCGAGGCACTCTGAGCCGATGCCGCGCCGGCACGGCGGCCAGCGGTCCCGGCGGCGGTGCTCCGGCCACCGCCGGCCCGGGACCTCGACATCCAGGCGGTCGTGGCGCTCAGGCCGGCATTGCGGCGAGTCGACCGGGTGGTCGAGAGCCCCGACGACTGGAGGTCCCACGGAGCCTGCCGTTCGACGACCTCGTCGTCCGGCGAGTCGTCGGGCAACTCGCGTGCGTGGTCCGCGAACCAATCCCCGATCGACCTGGCCACCTGACCTCCTCCGAGCGCTGGGTGGTCGAAGATGATCACAGCCCTGTGACAGGAGGGACGGGTCTGGCAGTCGGCCGTCGATGTCGACCCGAACGGGTGACGGCAGGCCCGGAGCTGCGTTGCCGCTAGGGCATCTCCACCGGGACGGCGGACCGCTCGGCTCCCGCGGCGGCGAGCAACTCGTCGACCGCGCGGTGCAGTGCGTCGGCGATCGAACTGCCCGGCAGCCGCTCGGCGACCGCCCGCTCGACGCTCGTGTAGTACCAGAGCAGTTCCTCGCGCGAGGCGTTGAACGTCTCCCAGAAGTCCTGCCCGTAGCGGTGGACGTCAGCGGCGATGCACAGCCCGTTGTGCGTCTTGTCCGCAGCGGTGACCACGAGCGCCTCGGCCGGCTTGCCGGGTAGGGCCTCGACGTAGGCGAGCTTGCGCTCGGCCCAGGTCCCGCTGCGGTTGCCGTCGGCGTCCAGCCCGTCCGAGCACGCCCGCACGATGTCCGCGACGTCGTCACCGAAGCGCGACCGGAGCTCAGCGAGGACCGCACCACCCGTGGTGTGGGGCGGCGCGTCCTCGACGGCGTCGTGCAGCAGCCCGGCGATCGCCTGGTCCTCGCTGCCGCCGTGCTCGAGCACCAGCGCGCTGACGCTCATCAGGTGCGTCAGATAGGGCACCCGCGAGCCCTTGCGCAACTGCTCCCGGTGGTGCCTCGACGCGTAGGCCAGCGCGTCGTCGTAGCGGGCCGACAGCGGGCCGCTGCCCATCGTCCTGCGGTCCTCGAGCGTCGTCATCCGTCCCGTCCTCTCATCACCGCGGCGACGACCGCGTCGACCGTCGCCTGCTCCGTCGTCGTCCGTGAGGCCGCCCGGATGGCGGCCCACTGGCTGTAGGGGTCGTCGCCCCTGGCCGCCCAGTCCGGGTCCGGCGGCCAGTAGCGCACGACCGTCACCTCGTCCGCGTCCGGCACGCGGGTGACGGTGGCTGAGTCCTCCGCGCCCAGCCGTAGCTCGAGCTCCTCCCGGCCACCGGTCGTCCGGGTCAGCGAGCTGTCCACGACACCCGGGACGGCGCTCAGCACGTCCAACAGCAGGGCGTCCGAGCCGACCCGGTCGCCGCTAGCACCGATCCACCGCAACCGGACGTGCGTTGTCTTCCCGCGCTGCTCCTGCCCCAGGACTCGGTACCGCCCGCCGGTGACCAGTTCCTCTTCCTGGGCCGTGACCCCGGAGGCGACCCAGGCCGGGACGGCGGGGAACGGCCCGACGAGCTCGAACAGGAACCGGGTACCGAAGCCCTCCGCGACCGCGGGACTCAGCGAGACACCCCACAGCGGCATCTCGATCGAGCCTCTGTCGAGCTGCCGCTCGATCTGCGGGTCCTGCTCGGGCTTGGCGGCGAGGCCCCGGCCGGCGAAGCCGCGCGCCGGCAGGCCGACCCGGGCGTCCCACCCGTCGGCATCCAGATGGCCGGCCGCGTTGACCGCCCGCAGCAGGGCGACGGCCGCCCGCAGGTCGCCGACCGACACCCGCGCCTGCTCCTCCTGCGCCCTGATGAAAGGCGCGGAGAAGTAGTGACGGACGCCCGTGAGGACGCGGGCAGCGCCCCGCAGCCGGGACGACCCGGTGTCCCGACCGCCCTGCCACATCTCGCAGGCGGCGGCGAGGTCCTCGGGCGCCACGGCCGGCTGAGCCGAGGGTCGGGCCGACTCAGCGGCGCGTGCCTGGTCCTCGTGCAGGACCCGAACGGCGCGCTCGACCTCGGCCACGACCGTCGTCACCGCCTCGTCGTCCGTCGTCACGGTCCCGACTGTCGTCCCTCGGGCGCCGAGCGACGTGAAGCCGTCGTCGGGCGCCGGGAGCGTGACCTCGCCGTCGGGTCCCAGGACCACCCACTGGGTGTAGTAGACGAGCGGAGACCGGCTGCGGATGGTCACCTGGAGGGACCCGCCCCGGGCTTCCTCGACCTCGAAGGCGACGTCCTCGTCATCCCAGGCGCTCACCCGGTCGGCCACTCGTGCGCGGACGGCCCCGACGTCCAGGGCACTCACCGTGTCCGCTCCAGCCGCTGGAGCGCCGCGGTGAAGCTCGCGTTCCAGGTGCCGAGGTGCGGCCAGCGCTCGCCGACGTACGCGGTGGCCTCCTCGACGTCCATCCCCTTCTCGCGGACGAGCCAGGCGCGGAGGACGAGGCCGGTGCGCGAGGCGCCGCCGTGGCAGTGCACGAGGAGGCGGTGGCCCTCCTCCCGCAGCGCGGCCATGTCGTCGAGGACGTCGGCCAGCACGTCGTTGAGGCCGGGGTTGTCGTCGTCGTCGGCCAGGTAGGCCATGCGGTGTACGCGGTGGGGGAACGGCTCGCCGAGCCGGCAGAGCGAGACGACGGCGAAGTCCTCCTCGCTGTAGCGGGCGCCGTCCAGGTCCGCCGCCCAGATGCCGTCCACGACCTCGACCGGGCCGAGCCGCTCGGTAGTGCCGGGGTCGTAGGTCTTCAGCGGTCCTCCGTCGAGGGCCGCGGCGAGCTGCTGCAGGTCCGCCAGCCGCCACACCCTGTCGCCGTGACCGGGGACGGTGCCGTGCACGACCGTCGCCCAGCGCGACGGGATGCCGCCCATCCCGAACACGGCCCCGGCCAGGCCGCCGGCGACGCACGCGACGGTGTCGGTGTCGCCGCCGAGGTCGATGACCAGCCGCATGACCTCGGCGAAGTCCCGGCCGTGACGGAGCGCCCACACCGCCTGCCCGAGCGTGGGCCAGACCGCGCCGTTGGACTCGGTCGCCTGCTCCGGCGTCGAGTCCTCCGCGAGGACGGCGGCCCACTTGTCGCGGCGCTCGTCCTCGACCAGCCCCAGAGCCGTGGGGACGGCGGCCAACGGATCGCCGCCGTCCAGGGCCACGCGCATGAGCTCGTGGAAGACGGCGCAGCCCTCGCCGGCCGCCGGGTCGCCGTGGGTCAGGGCCGAGATCCGCCGGGCGGCGTCCACGGTGGCGTCGGTGCCGAAGCGGGAGAACCAGATGGCGGCGGGCGTCGTCCGCATGAGCGAGCCGTTGCCGGCCGCGCGTCCAGTGCGGGCGAAGTGTTCGGCCGCGGCCCGGTCCCATGGCAGGCGAGAGCGGAGGACAGCGCCGGTCTGGATGCCGATGTCCGGCGGGCCGGCCGCGGCCCAGGCGCGGAACCGGTCGAAGACGTCGGCCTCGTCGAGTCCGCCGTGGTCGACCAGCGAGGTCGCGACGAGCAGCGCCATCTGCGAGTCGTCGGTGAACTCACCCGGCTCCCAGCCCAGCGAGCCGCCGCCGCGCATCTCGGTGCGGGCACCGCGGGCGGGGGAGGGGAACTCGGCAGAGAAGCGACCGGCCGGGCCGAACTCGAACGGTGCGCCGAGCGCGTCGCCGACGGCCGAGCCGACGAGGGCACCGGCGACACGGTGCCGGCGGGAGAGGGGAGTGGTCATCTCAGGCCTCCGGCGTGATGGCGGTGAGGTGGACGGTGCGGTTGGACCAGGTCAGAGCCGTCACGCCGACCCGGTCACCCCCGCGGACGCGGTGGCCGAGGCCGGTCGGGCCGTCGGGGAGGAGTCGGGTGCGCTCGATCTTCTCGGCGAACCTGCGGGCGAGGGCCGCAGGCGTGCGGACGGCCGGGCGGCCCAGCGCGTCGACCGTCGCGGCGTGCAGCAGCCCCGACCAGTGGGCCTTCAGGCTGCGGGCGCTGTCGAAGAGCTCCAGCCAGGCCGGCCGACCGCCGATGCCCACCAGCAGGCCGCGCTGACCGGCCAGCGGCCGCAGTCCGCGGGTCAGGTCGTGCGCCGTCGCCTCCGTGCGGTCGAGACGGTCCGCCAGGGAGTCGGTGGCCGACGGTCCCGCCACCGACCCGAGCCCGCGTACCCGGTCCCAGACCGCGTGCTGGGCCTGGTCCCCGTCCATCGCGGACAGGACGGTGAAGGGGGTCCGGCGGGCCCGCCGGGTGTGGGCGGTGGGGCCACCCCACCGCCCCTGCTCCACGCAGACGACCTGCTGCACGGTCGGGAGGCCGGGAGTCAGCAGCGTGGAGCCGGTGAGGGCGCGCGTCTGCCAGCCTCCCTCGAGCAGTTCCCCGGTCAGGAGCAGGACCGGACGGTCGGCGCGGTTGGTGACGACGACCTGGTCGACGACGGGGGAGCCCGCGCGCTCGGAGACCTCGACCGGGACACCGGCGCCGGTGAGGTAGCGCGACGGCAGCGTCGGGGCATCGGTCCAGACGGGGAACACCGTCAAGGGTCCGCGAGCGGTCCCCTGGCCGACGTGCAGTCGGACCTCGAGGTTGTTCATGGTGCCCACCTCCCGTAGATTGCGCTCAACCGCGCAAACCCAAGTTAGGCGGGATCCGCGTTAATGTCAACCAGCGAGTACCGAGACGCCTCCGGCCGGAGGTTGGCCGACTACCCGCGGCCGTCGGTCGCCGTCGACACGGCCGTGCTGACGCCCGATCCCGAGCAGGGGCTCCTGGTCCTCCTGGTCCGTCGCGACAGCGCGACCCGATCCGACGCGTGGGCGCTCCCTGGCACCTTCCTGCACGAGGGCGAGACCCTGGCCGACGCCGTGCTGCGCTCGCTCGACCAGAAGGCGGGCCTCCGCGGCCAGGCGCCGCGGCAGTTGCACGTCTTCGACGACCCCCGGCGCGACGACCGGGGCTGGGTGTTGTCGGTGGCCCACGTCGTCCTGCTCCCCACGGCGGTCGTCGCCCCGGTCGCCGAGGAGCGGCCGGACGACGTCCAGCTCCGCCCCGTGGCGGAGGCGGTCGGCCTGCCCTTCGACCACGACGACATCGTGGGGATGGCGGTCGCCCGGGTCCGGGCCGCCTACTCCGAGCGCCCGGACCCGGAGCGGCTGGTCCCCGAGCCGTTCACCCTCCGGGACCTGCGGCGCCTGCACGAGGCCGTGGCCGGGCACCGCCTGCAGCCCGACGTCTTCCGGCGACACGTCAAGGACCACCTGGTGAGCACGGGGGAGGCCACCCGCGGCTCGGTCGGCCGGCCGGCGGAGCTGTTTCGCCACGCTCCGATCGGGCGCTGACCTCCGGCCGGACGTCGCAGTCCTCAGATGCCGGCTGTCTCCGTGATCCGCTTGCGCGGGGACACCCACGTAGGCGTCGCGATGCGCAGGCCGAGTGTCTCGACAAAGTGCCGGTGCTGCCTGACGAGCCGGGCGTCCAGTGCGCGGTAGTTCGTGCTGTCCAGGAGTTCCGCCAGCAGGGTGGGGTCGAACGCCGCGGACTCCTCCCAGTCGACGTTCTTCGTGTAGCCGGCGATCGCCGCGGCGCCGGTCGTCTCGAGGAACGACAGCAGGACGTCATCCGGAGCAGCCATCGTGGCGCAAGACCCGAAGTAGACAACACGACCGGCCAGGCGGCCGGAGACGATGTCGGCGATCTCGTCGAGCGTCAGGCTGCTACTGCCGTTGAGATCCAGTCGTCCGCGGCCGCCGTGGTAGGAGAGGTAGGCCAGCGGGAAGTCGTCGTAGTCGGGCGTGGCCCACTTGCGGAGGAAGTAAGTGAACTCCTCGCGGGTCGCCGCGTTGCGGTGGATCAGACGGTCCTTTCGGATCGTCATCAGCATGTCGAGTCCGAGGCGGACGCTGAGGTGGTCCGCGAGCGAGTCGCACTCCCAGTCGCCCTCCAAACAGAAGATCCCCTGGCGTGCCATGCCCTCAGGGTGGGGCGCGATGGCCTGGGCGACCGACAGGCGCGGCCGCCCGTGGGACGCATGTGTCGCATGCGCCTCGGGCGTCGGAGGTCCTCCCGTATAGGGATAAGGAGCAGCCGACGGGCGTGACGGCATCGGCCGCGGTGACGATTGCCGCCTGAGTCCAAGACCACGACGCGACGGCAACCTCATCGAGGACATGACCAAGCAGAACCGCAAGGTCGTCGTCCGGATCGTTGGCGTTGCCGGCCTTACCTGCGAGCTGATCGGCCCGGGCGGTTACAGCCACGCCTCGATCTCGTCGAGCTGCGCGTGGGTGAGGCCGACGTAGAGGTCCGGCGCGACCACCAGGACATGCGGATGGGCGGCCAGCCAGTCGCCGGTGTCGGCCGCTTGCTCGGCGAGGTCGTCGTCGATCCACACGATCCGCCGGTCCGGCTCCGCCGCGGCCACCTCCTGCGCGACGGCCAGCTTCCACCAGCCCGACTCGCCGCCGAAGATCCCGAGGAAGCCGGTCGGCGCCGAGTCCGTGCGGGCGTGCACCTTCAGCCCCCGCGGCAGGCCCATCGGCTCGGCCAGCAGCCGGTCGGCGTCCGTGGTCCAGGTGGTCAGCCACTGGATCTCGACCCGGCCCGACACGTGCAGCCCCCGCAGCCGCGCGGTGACGGTCGGGTCCCAGGACAGCAGGAAGCCGTTGAACGTGCCCCGCTGCCAGCCGTCGGGCAGTTTGCGGACGGGCGCGTTGAGCACGCCGTCGACGTCGAGCAGCAGGATCGGAGGGGCGCCGGTCGGGGCCATGGCCGGTCCCTACCCGCGGCGTCTCGCCCGGCTCTCGGTCCGTGCGCAGGAGTCACAGCCGCCCCGGCGACGCGGAGGTCCGTGGTCTTCCGGACCGGTGTCGGGCAGCATCGGCGGCCGTGCCCGGAGCAGCCGGCCGGCTGCCCCACAACCGAACGAAGGGAGCAGCATGTCCGTCGTCCTCACCAAGGGCGGGAACGTCTCGCTGACCAAGGAGGCCCCCGGCCTCCGCGCCGTGAACGTCGGCCTCGGCTGGGACGTGGCCACCTTCTCGACCGCCGAGTACGACCTCGACGCCTCGGCGATCATGGTCGACGAGCGGGGTAGGGTGACCCCGGACGACAACGGCTTCGTCTTCTTCAACAACCTGCGCAGCCCCGACGGCTCCGTCGTGCACACCGGCGACAACCTCACCGGCGAGGGCGAGGGTGACGACGAGGTCATCCAGGTCGACCTGACCGCCGTCCCGCCGCTCGTGCAGAAGATCGTCTTCGCGGTGTCCATCTACGACGCGGACACCCGCCGGCAGAACTTCGGCGGCGTCCGCAACGCGTTCATCCGCGTCGTCGACCAGGTGACCGGCCGCGAGGTCACCCGCTTCGACCTGACCGAGGACGCCTCGATGGAGACCGCGATGGTCTTCGGCGAGCTGTACCGCCGCGACGGCGACTGGAAGTTCCGTGCCGTCGGTCAGGGCTACGCCTCCGGTCTGCGCGGCATCGCGCAGGACTTCGGCGTCGACGTCGCCTGACCCCCGTACCCGAGCAGAAAGCACCCCGTGATCCGCTACTTCGGCTTCTCCGTCTTCCTGACGGCGGCCGCCCTCGTCACCGCCGTGCTCTTCGGCGGCCCCGCCGCGCTCCTCGCGGTCGCCGTCCTCGGCGTCCTCGAGGTCTGCCTGTCCTTCGACAACGCCGTCGTCAACGCCAAGGTGCTCCGGAACATGAGCCCGCTGTGGCGGAAGCTGTTCCTCTACGTCGGCATCTTCATCGCCGTGTTCGGCATGCGGCTGCTGCTGCCGATCCTGCTCGTGTCGGTGACGGCCCAGCTGTCCATCCCCGAGGTGTGGGACCTGGCGCTCACCGACCAGGAGGCCTACGCGGAGAACGTCGAGGCGTCCGCCGAGGCGATCTACACCTTCGGCGGGATCTTCCTGCTGATGATCTTCCTGAACTTCGCCTTCGACGAGGAGCGCGACGTCCACTGGCTGGCCTGGCTGGAGAAGCCGCTGGCCAAGGCCGGCAAGCTGCCCTACCTCGCCATCGTCATCGCGCTCGCGGTCATCTACGTCGGCTCGCAGATGGCCGACGACGACAAGTACTCCACCGTGCTGCTCGCCGGGCTCGCCGGCCTGTTCACCTACCTGCTCATCGGCGGGCTCAACGAGCTCATGGAGTCCGACGACGACGAGGACGAGGAGTCGACGCCGTCGGCCACCGGCACCGCCACCAAGGCGGTCGCCGGCGCCGGGGCCGCCGCGTTCCTCTACCTCGAGGTGCTCGACGCGTCGTTCAGCTTCGACGGCGTCATCGGCGCGTTCGCCATCAGCAGCGACATCCTGATCATCGCCCTGGGCCTCGGCATCGGCGCCTTCTGGGTGCGGTCGCTGACGATCTTCATGGTCGACCGCGGCACGCTCGAGCAGTACCGCTACCTGGAGCACGGGGCGATGTGGGCGATCGGTGTGCTCGCGGCGATCATGATCCTCGAGCTGCGGTTCCACATCAGCGAGTACGTCACCGGCCTCACCGGCCTGCTGTTCATCGTCGCGGCGGTCGTCGCCAGCGTCGTCGCGCAGCGGCGGGAGGAGGCCCGCGAGGTCCCCGCGGCGTCGTCCGACGAGGACCCGCAGCCCGAGCGGGAGACCGTCTCGGTCTGACCGCCGCTCCTGCCCGATCCGGTGCCCCGGCCGCCTCGCGCGGCCGGGGCACCGGCGTCCTCAGCCGACGAGGACGGCGAGGTCGGCGGTGAGGTTCTCGTCCTGCTCGCAGGCGACGGTGGCGGCGACCGTCCGCCCGTCCGCGGCGAGGGCGAGCGGCGCGGGGATCCCGGCCGGGCACAGCTCGACGTCTGCGACGGTCCCGCCGGTGGCGAGCTGGACGGTGGCCAGGCCGATGCCCGCCTCCGGCCGCCCGTAGACGAGGTAGACGTGCCGCCCGCCCGGCTCGACGGCGAGGTCGGTGCCCGAGCCGGGCAGCACCGCGGTGGCCTGGACGGCGCCGTCCCGGACGGTCACCAGCCGCGGCTCACCGGTGTCCCACTCGCCCGCGACGACCGACGCGACCGCGGTCCCGTCGGCCAGCACGGCCAGCGCGTAACCGGTGCTCTCCGGCTCCTCGACCAGCTCCACCGGCTCGCCGGCGGGCAGCAGATCGGCGTCGTACTGCGCCAGGACGACGCCGTCGACGTCGCCCTCCGCGTCGCGGTCGACGGTCACCAGCGCCGCCAGGCCGCCGTCGGGACGCAGGGCGACGTCCCGCGCGACCGCCTGGCCCGGCGTCTCGACCTGCAGCGGCGCGCTCGCGGTCACCTCGCCGTTGGCGACGTCGACGGTGGCCAGCCGGCTGACCGTGTCCCCGTCGACGTACCACTGCAGGCTCGCGTGCAGCGTCGTGCCGTCGGGGGAGAGGACGCCGGTGCCGGTGTCGGGCGTGCCGAGCTCGGCGTCGGCGGCGATGCGGCGGACGTCCGGTTCGTCGCTGCCGGGCTCGAGGACGGCGAGGGCGAGGTCCAGCTCGCGGCCGCCGCCGCTGGTGTCGGCGGGCACGATCGGCAGGAGGGCGACCACCGTGCCGTCGGGTGCGGCGTGCACCTCGCCGAGGTCGAGGGCGGGCGGGCCCTCGGTCACCTCGCCGACGACCAGGCCGCCGTCACCCGGGACGAGCTCGACCAGGACGCTGCGGTGGTTCCCGCCGAGGTCGCCGGTCATGAGGACGACGAAGCCGCCGTCGGGGGTGGCGGCGACGTCGGAGAGGCGCACGTGCCCCTCGACGTCCGCGTCGACCTCGACCTGGCCGAGGACCTCGGTGAGCGGTCCGGCGGCGGCCGGCCCCGCCGGCTCAGCGACACCGACGACGGAGGTCGAGCAGCCGGCCGCGAGGACGGCGAAGGCGAGCAGTGCGGCGGCGCCGGGACGGGACGAGCGCATGGGGGAGTGCTCCTGGGGTGCGTGGGCTGTTCCCGCACCCTCGGCCGCCACGCTTGCGGGCCCCTTGCGTCCGGCTTCCCGCGTAGACGTCAGCCGATCGTCGTCACCGGACACCGCAGGCCCGGTGCGCGCGCCAGCCGGCGGTCGCCGGTGACCAGGCCGGCCCCGAGGACCTCCGCGAACGCGACGTAGACCCCGTCGTAGGCGGTCACCGCGTGGCGGAGCTCCAGCGTCCGGTCGAGCAGCAGGTCGTGCCCGTGCCGGACCACCGGCAGCTCCCGCACCGCGTCGACCGCACCGCGTGCGGCGGCATCGCTCAGCCGCCCGCTCAGCGCGTGCCGACGGATGGCCGTGAGCACCTCGACGTCGAGGAGGAGCGTGGCGTGGGGCTCGTCCCGAGCATCGCGTCCCGGGCGACCTCCCCACTCGGGCCGGAGTCCAGGAGCACCATGACGACCGTCGAGGCGTCGACGACGATCACCGGCCGTCGCGGTCGGCCCGGATTCCCTTGACCACCTCGTCCATGGGCAGGGGGATCCGCAGCGCCGCCGAGCGGGCGAGGACCTCGGCCATCGGCGACCGCTCACCGACGCGACGCAGTTCGCGTAGCACGTAGTCGGACAGCGACATCCCCGCGGCGGCGGCGCGGCGGCGCAGCTCGGCGTGCAGGTCGTCGGGCACGTTGCGGACCTGCAGCATCTTGCCCATCCCGCGAGGCTAGATGCGATTCGCATGCGCGGTCTCGGTCGCGGTGATCGGTCCTCCGGTCGGTCGGGTGCCCGGCCGGCCGGTCCCGCTCGGCACGCTCCACCGCTCCTGTTGCCGACTCGAACCTGACGCTGACGCAGGCCCTCGCCGCACCGACCTGGTGGTGCGACGCATGACTCCCGAGCCTGGTGGTGCATGCGCACACGTTCGCTGCTCGCGTGGTGCCGCTGGTCCGGAACTGCGAAGAGTCAAGGTGTCCCGGACCTTGGCCCGTCCGTGAGGAGCACCGTGCGCATCGGCACCTGGAACCTGGATCGCTGCCCCAGTTCGACGTCGGAGAAGGGGCAGGAGGTCGCCGCCCGGCTCGACGAGCTGAAGGCCGACTTGTGGCTGCTCACGGAGGTGCACCGGGACTGGGACCCGCGTGGAGGGGCCTTCGTCGTGTCGCGCCCGCGGAGCTTCGACCCCGACGCACCCAAGCGCTGGGCCGGCATCGAGACGTCGCTGCCACAGACCGGGATCCCGTCCCAGGGCGAGCACCCCGGCGAAGAGGGGCTCGTGCTCGCTCGCGTGGAGGTCGACGGCAGGGACGTCCTGGTCGCCTGCTCGGTACTGCCGTGGAGGGGCGCAGAGAAGTACTGGTTCGGTCTACCGGACGGCCAGATCGCGCAGTTCGACTCCGTGCTGCAGCACCACCTCGAACGCATCCGGGCCGAGCGCCGTGAGGACGAGCCGCTCATCTGGGGCGGGGACTTCAACCAGGCGCTCCAGCGTCCGGTCTACGGCGGCACGGTGGAGGGGATGGTTGCGCTGCAGTCGGCGTTCGAGTCGCTCGGGCTGGTCGCGCTCACCGCGCACGCCGAACACCGGAACGGACACATGCGCTCGATCGACCACCTCGCCGTGAGCCCGCACTTCACGGCCGACCCCGCGGAGACGCACCGCCTCTCCTGGTCGGACGGCAGGGATCTCAGCGACCACGCCGCCTACACGGCTGACGTCTAACTGACCGCCCTGGACACCGGGGCGGGCCCGACCGCGGTCGTCGTACGTGACGCGCCGTCCCGTTCGACGTCCTGGGCCGGCGTCCCCGGCTTCCACAAGAGGGGTGAACAGCAGTCCTCGGCCGACGTCGACGATCTCGACGAGCAGTCGACCGTGGCTAGGGCGGGGCAGGAGCTCGTCGAGCGGCTGTTGCGGACCGGCATCAACGGTTTCGGGCCGTTCAAGCACGCGGCCGAGTCCGCCCGCGAGGCGCTCGACGGCCGCACCCCGGACCAGGCCGTCAAGGCGCTCGTCCGCAACCACTGCGCGATGGCCGGCGCCCAGGGCTTCGTGACCAACGTCGGTGGCCTCGTCACCCTGCCGGTCACCCTGCCTGCGAACGTGGGCGCCTCCTACCTCGTCCAGACCCACCTGGCGGCGTCGATCGCCGTCGTCCACGGGCACGACCTGGACAGCGAGCAGATGCGGTCGGCGGTCCTCCTGTGTCTGCTCGGCAACGCGGGGACCGAGGTCGTCAAGCGGGCCGGCGTGACCGTGGGCACGAAGCTGAGCACGACGCTGATCCAGCGGATCCCGGTCACGTTGATCCGGGAGATCAACAAGCGTGCGGGGTTCGCGCTCGTCGCGAAGTTCGGGACGAAGCGGGCGGCGTTGACCCTCGCGAAGGGTGTCCCCGTGGTCGGCGGTGTCATCGGCGGAGGCTTCGACGTGGTCGCCACCCGAGCCGTGGGCGCCTACGCCGACCGGGTCTTCAGGGCGGCGGTGACCGCGGACGCTCCCGCGTCGTAGGGCCGCACTCCCGCAACCGGACGTGACAGGGGCCGTCCCGCCGCGACGCCGCAGCGGGACGGCCCCCGTCAGGTGTGCGTCAGAGGTTCCGGTCGAGCACGATCTCGTCGGCCTCGTCGCCGGCGCTCTCGAGGATGAACGCGATGACGTCCTCGGTGTCGACCCGGTAGCCGAAGCTCGTGCCGGCGCAGGCGCCGTTCATCACGAACGAGTTGACCGCGGTCACCGTGTCCCCAACGAGGACCGGACCGCCGGAGTCGCCGAAGCACGTGCCGCCGCGGCCGTTGCCCGGGTTGGTCGACAGCTTCACGTTGTAGCCGCCGGCGTTGGTGCCGTTCAGCCCGATGATGAAGCTCTCGGCGGTCAGCCGCTCCCGGTAGGCGACCTGCTTGGTCTGACTGCCGTTGCTCTCCTGCACGCCGTAGCCCGAGATCGTCGTGGTCGCCGTGTTGCCCGGGTGCGCGGACTTGTACCGGTCGAGGGCGCCGGCCGTGGCCAGCGACGCGTACTCGGTGACCTCCGGGTAGACGGTGGTCACCGGTGCGTCGAGGACGAGCACACCGGCGTCCTTCGACTGCGGGATCTCGTCGAGGCCGCGGTAGCCGTAGTCGTAGATCTCGGTCGAGAGGACGCCGCCCCCGGTCGGGTAGCCCGGCACGTCGGCCGCGACGTCCTGCTCGAAGTAGACCCGCGCGCTGGCCGCCAGGGTCCCCTCGTCGTCGAGCGTCACGCAGTGGCCGGCCGTCAGGAAGACGCGGTCGGTCAGCAGGCTGCCGGAGCAGCGGTGGGAGGGCGTGCCGTCCTCGTTGTAGAAGACGGCGAGGCCCACGTAGTCGTGCTCGTGGTCGTCGGTGAAGTTGCCCGTGATCGCCTGCGCGGCGGTCCCCCCGGCCAGCAGCATCGCCGACGCCAGTGCCACCGTCGTGACGGTCTTCCGCATCCGGATCTCCCTCGGTTCCGTGCCGGTCCAGTACCGGTGCCGAGACGTTAGACAGAGTGACTAACGACACGCCAGAGCGGAGCCGGACCATTCCGTTCGGTCACGTGGGGCAGGTGTGACGACGGCGTCCCGCCCGGTGCACCGACTGCCGATGGGGCAGGGGAGCGGCGGACGAACCACGACCCCCGGCGCTCGGGGAGTGCACGACATGGCTGGACGACGACGGCTCCAGGACCGCCTCGCGGTCCTCGGCGGCGCGCGGCCCGACCTGCTCGAGGCGGCGCCCGGCGCGCGCCCGCGGTTCGCCGCGCTCGGCGGGGTCCTGCTCAGCACCGGCGGCCTCGCCGTCGCGTCGGCGTCGTTCGCGCTGCACATGGCGCTGGGCGTCTGGTGGCCGTTCGCGCTGGTGCTGGGCCTCGGCTGGGGCGCCGTCGTGGTCAACCTCGACCGGATGCTGCTCGTCGGCATGGCGCACGACGCCTCGCTCAAGCGCAACCTCGCCCTCGCCGTCCCGCGCGTGGGGCTGGCGCTGATCCTCGGGGTCGTCGTCGCGACGCCCCTGACGCTGCAGGTGTTCCACAAGGAGATCGACGCCGAGATCACCGTCATGCAGGCCGAGGCCGCGGACGCGTACCGGCAGTCGCTGGAGTCCGACGCACGCTTCACCGGCCTCGACGAGCTGCAGGAGCGGGTGACGCAGGGCCAGGACGTCGTCGCCACCGGCGGGCAGGCCGACCCGGCGCTGGCCGCCGTGCAGGCCAACGTCGCGGCCAAGCAGTCCGCCTACGACGCCGCCCTCGCCACCCAGCGCGACCTCGAGGCGCGCGCCCAGTGCGAGCTCGACGGCACCTGCGGCACCGGCGACCCCGGCACCGGCGACGCCTACGTGCAGGCCCGGGCGGCCGCCGACGCGCAGGCCGGCGTCGTCGCCTCGGCCCGTGCGGCCCTGGACGACGCGCAGGACGCGGCGTCCGACGCCGAGTCGCGCAGCGCCGACCTCGCCGCCGCCTCGCTCGCCACCGACCAGGCGGAGCTCGCCCGGCTGACCGCCGAGCTGGACCGGCTGCAGGCCGCGTTCGACGCCACCAACGAGGGCTCCGGCGGCATCCTGCTGCGGCTGGAGGCGCTCGACCGGCTCGGCGACCGCAACGCCACGCTCGCCGCGGCCAAGTTCATGCTGTCGCTGCTGTTCATGTGCGTCGAGATCCTGCCGGTGCTCATGAAGGTGCTGCTCAACTTCGGCCCGCCGACCGCCTACGACAAGCTCGCGGCGCTGCGCGACAGCGGCGACGTGGACATCGAGGAGATGCAGCAGCAGTCGCGGCGCACCGTGGCCGAGGCCAAGGAGGAGATGCTGGTCATGGCCGAGCAGGAGCGGCTGGACCGGCAGAAGGCCGCCATCCGCGCCCGCCACCTGGCCACGCTCGCCCAGGTGCAGGCGGAGGCCGAGGAGGCCGCCCGCCCCCCGGTGCCGCGGCCGGCGGGGCCGGTCGACGAGCCCGTCCAGAGGATCTGGGACACCGGCCCCATCCGCCTGGCCCGCTCGGCCGCGCGCACCATCCGCCCGCCCCGCCGCCCGGGCAACCGGGTCACGTCCGGCATCTGACGCCGTGACGGCCTGGGGATCACTGCCGTAGGCCCCCATCCTCAGCGGGACGAAGGGGGCACGCGGGCCACGACGCGCTCGACCTCGTCCAGTGGTCGTTCTGGGTGCTGCCGCG
This sequence comes from Geodermatophilus sp. SYSU D01036, assembly GCF_054050435.1. Taxonomy (NCBI): domain Bacteria; kingdom Bacillati; phylum Actinomycetota; class Actinomycetes; order Geodermatophilales; family Geodermatophilaceae; genus Geodermatophilus; species Geodermatophilus sp. SYSU D01036. Next base: position 178,400 of record NZ_JBJGZJ010000005.1, read on the forward strand.
CTCGGAGGTCGCGGGAACCGGTCAGTCGAGCCTGGCACTCACGACGGTGCAGGCGCTGGCCGGCCCACCGGTGCGCTACGCGGAGCTGGCCGCCCGCATCCGCGAGGTCGTCGTCCCCACGGTTTGAGTCAGCCCGACTCCCCGTCTCCGAGGGCGGGTGGCACCGGAGCCAACTCGTCCCACTCGTCGGCCGGCATGTCCAGTTGCCGGCGGACCCGTCGCCGTGCCACCAGCAGGTGCGCGGCCTGGCGCAGGACCTGCTCCTCCGAGGCGTCGTCGACGTCCACCACGTCCTCGAGCGCCCGCCGGACGCCCAGCGTCAGCCAGCGGTGCGCCTCGCGCAGATCGCCGTGCACCTCGTAGTCCTCGCCCAGCAACAGGTAGACGTCGACGTCGGCCGGCCGCTCCCGGCGCACCTGGCCGGCCAGCTCGCGGGCGGCGTCGACGTCGCCGACCTCCAGTAGGGCGTGGTGCAGGAAGCAGCGGGCGTCGGGCAGGACCGGCTCGCCGGTCGCCACGGCCCGACGGGCCACCCGAAGCGCCTCCTGCCCGTCCCCGACCCGGGTGAGTTGCTCAGCGGCGAACACCAGCAGCTCGGCGGCGTTGACCTCATCGCCGGGCCGGTCCCCTCCGCGGCCTACGCCTCCAGCTGCCGCGCCGTCGCGCGGCCCTGGTCCGGCGTCTGGCCGGGGAAGTACGTCGCGTCGAGGTCGTCCTGCGTGCGCGGCCTCCGCATGTGCCGACCCTAGGACCGGGAGGGGACCCGGCCCGCCGGAGGGTGTGCGCTGAGGGTGCATTCCTGACCGGGGCATGCGCCCTCAGCGCACACCCTCCGGCGGCCAACGGGAACGGGACCCGGCGGAAGGCTCAGTCACGCGCCCAGGAGGTGGTCGGCTGCAGCACGGCCTCGGTCAGCGCCTGGGTGCGCAGGTGGGTGACCTGCTGGTACTCGGGGTCGGCGACCATCCGGCTGAACGCCTCGCGCGAGGGGTAGCGGACGAGCAGCACCGCGTCCCAGTCCTGGCCCTGCTCGGCCACCAGTGGGGTACCCCCGTCGCCGGCGTAGAGCACCTCGCCGCCGAAGCGGGGGAGGAACGTCTCCGACAGCGCCTGCGCGTACCGGTCGTAGGACTCGCGGCCGCCCTCGGCGAACCGGAGCAGGTTGAGCATCACCACCGGTCCGCCCGGGTCCTCCTGCAGGTAGCGCTTGAGGTCGGCTCCCCGCGGGTCGATCGCCATGCCTGGACGCTAACAAGTGACCTCGTCCGTGCCCGGGCACGGACGTTGCCGGGGAGTGCATCGACTTCTGACCGTTCGTCGTCACCAGGTTCTGGCCAGACTTCTGGCTAAGGTGGTGCCCATGACAATTATCCCGCTCAGCGAGGCCAAGGACCGGCTGTCGGCGCTGGTCGAGGCGGCCGAGAAGACCCACGAGATCGTGACCATCACCCGCCACGGACGGGAGGCCGCCGTCCTCATGGCCAAGGAGGACCTCGACTCGCTGCACGAGACGCTGTACTGGCTCTCGCAGCCCGGCGTCCGCGAGGACGTCGAGCGAGCTCGTGCTGAAGCCGAGCGCGGGGAGACGACGTCCGGCGACGAACTGAGAGCCGAGTTCGGCGTCGACGGGTGACCGCGCCGTACGGGCTCCGTGTCTCCTCGGCGGCGCGACGTCAGCTCGGCCGCCTGCCCGCCAAGGTGGCGACGGCAGTCGTCGAGTTCCTCACCGTCGTCCTGCCCGAGAACCCACTACGGCTCAGCAAGCCCCTGACCGGAGAGCTGACCGGACTCCGCAGCGCCCGGCGAGGGGACTACCGGGTCCTCATCGAGGTCGACGAGGCCCAACGGCAGGTCCTCGTGGTCCGGATCGCGCACCGCTCCGACGTCTACGGACCTCCTGCGCCGTCCGGCATGGACTGACTCCGGGATCCGATCCGGACCTCAGCGTCCGGCTAGGGACTGTCCTGCGGATCATGCGCGCCGCTACTGCTGACGGTCCTTGATCGGCCGACTTGCGGGCATGGCACTTGCTCGTCGTAGCCGTGACACTGATGCGTCATGGGCTACCGGCGATGCCGACAGCCCGCTTAGACCTCGATGGACCCTTGGGGCTGCAGTGCAGAAAGGTGGCGCTCCCGCTCCTGGAGGCCGCGCCGGCAGATGGCGTCAGCCACGGTGTCCTCGTAGATCGCCTCTGGCACGCTGCCCGTAGCCGACATCCAATGCCACGTCGGACGCACGACGATCCGTCCGCCGTCACTTTCCTGTCGGTACGCCAACCCGAGGTTGAGCAGGGCTGCGTGCTCATAACCGTAAGCCTTCTGAATGCCGACCAACCGCTCGAACTCGTGGTCCGGGTGCCGGGCGCCCGTCACCTTGAGCTCAAGTAGCAGCAAGTTGTGCTGGCGGCCCCCTAAGCCGCGATGATGGATGATGATGTCTGCACTTCGGCGGATCAGTCGAAACTGCGCATCATCGCCGTCCTCGTGATTGGTCGACGGACTGTGCTTCACCTCCACCTCTCCGCTGAGGGCCGCTCGGTTGTACTCGACGTCCACATCCCACGAGGATTCGAACAGCGTTCTGAGGCGGAAAGCGAGCTGGGCGGCGAGGGCCCGTTCACTCGGTGGCAGGTCCCGCGAACTGGTCGCAAGGAGGCTGTACTCGTCCACCAACACCGTTGTAAGGGCGACCCGGAGTCGGGTCTGCACATCAGCGCGTCGCACCGACCGAGTCTGCCCTGTCGCCCCACTGTGAGCAGTTGTGACTCGCCGGGCTACTGGGGCCACGATCAGTTGCCTCAAGCCTCGGCCACGTCAACGTGCAGGACTGGAATACCCCGGGTTTTGTGCCCGCCCGGCCACTGCGGCTCGCGGCCTCGGTTCGACCACGATCGGCCTCAAGATCTACGAAGTGCTCCGGACATAGGAGTCCGAGGACCACAGCGGCGGACTCGACCTCACCGTGTGTGGCGAGTACCGCCTCCATCGCCCGGCGGGCGCGTCCTCGAATCTGCCTTCGGGGGCAGGGGCGACAACGGACATCATCCCCAGGACACACCCTAGTCGCCCCAGGCGGCAGTGACGGCTCAGCCGCGTTGATCCCTGCGAGCCGCCGTCCGGCGGACCGGGCCGCGCCGGGCGTCGGGTGTCGGGACGACTGGCCTGCTGTGGGACCGGCGCGAGGTCGTCGTCCGCGAGGGGTGACCCTCCCGGGGCGCGGCGGCACACTAGAGACGTGCTCGAGCTCGACCACGTGCTCTGCATGGCCAGCCCGGAGGAGGCCTGGGCCGAGCGGCTCACCGCGGCCGGCTGGCCGCTCGACGCCGGCACCGCGCACCCCGGGCAGGGCACCCGCAACCGGCGGCTCCTCCTCGCGGGGCACTACCTGGAGCTCGTGTGGGTCGAGGACCGTGCCGAGGCCCGGGGCAACCCCCTGCGGCTGGACCGCCGGGCCGACTGGCCCACGACGGGTGCCAGCCCGTTCGGGATCGGGTTGCGCGGCCGGCTCCCTCCCGAGCAGGAACCCGCCTACTGGCAGTACGCCGAGCTCGGCTTCCCGATCTGGGTGCACCGCGACGACGAGCGCCACCCCGAGCGCCCGCTGGTCTTCGTGCTCGACCTCCCGTCCCGTCGGCCCGCCGCGGACTCCTCGCCGGCGAGCGCGCTCCAGTGCGTGCACCACACCGGTCCCGCCGCGGCGGCCGTCCCCCGCTACGCCGGTCCGCGCGTCGTGCACCGCCCCGGCCGGCACCGGCTGGAGCTGGTCGTCGACGCCGGCCGTCCCGTCGAGGTGGCCGACCTGCTGGCCCTCCGGATTACCGACGTTTGATGCGGGTCTGGCAGGAGCCAGGCTGGACGGCCGGTGTCCGAGCAGGGGGCCGGACGAGTCAGAGCCCGTCGCCGTACTGCGGGCAGTAGGCACTCACGGCGGCGCCGACGATGGTCCCGGCCTCGCTCGGCGTCGCCTCCCCGGACTGGTGGACGAGGACGCCTGCGTCGTCCACGTCGCCCTGACCGGTGGAGATGAACGCGCAAACGAGGCGCCCGACCTCGATGACCTGCTGCTCGTCGGTCCCGGGTGTGAGGAGACCGGCGGCGGACAGGGTGGCGAGGTAGCGGGCGTCCGCCTCGGGGCTGACGTCCATGACCTGCTCACCCGATCGCGGCGTCGTCCGGGTCGTGGCCGTCGTCCGTGTCGGGGTGGAGGAGCTCTCGTTGGACCCGTCCTCGTCCGCGGTGGTCGACGCCGGGGCCGTGGCCGAGGGGGTAGGAGCGGGGTCGTCCAGGCGCAGCAGCACCAGCGTCACGGCGACCGCAGCCGTGAAGACCGCGGCCGCGAGGGCGGTGACGACCACCGCCGTCCGTCTCGTCATCGTCCTGGGTCTCCGTGCGTCGTCCGAGGCATCGCCGGCCTCAGTCGAGTGAGTGCTCGGGGCACAGCGAGACGATCGCGGCGCTGGTGACCTCGGAGGACTGCCGGGAGGTCATCCCAGACGAGACCCCGATGCTGACGATGCGCGCCAGCGTCTGGTCGCTGTTGCCGTAGGTGTCGAGGTAGTCGCAGGTGACGTCGCCGATCTCGACGAGCGTGGCGTCGTCCACGGTCCTGAACGTGGGGTCGGTGCCGCGGAGGAGCCGCAGGTACTCCTCGTGGTCGGAGTCGCTCGGTGCGGCGGCCAGCTCGGCCTCGTCCTGGGCCGCCTCAGCCTCCCGGGCGCTGCTCGACGCCGCGGCCGCGGCCGCCTCCGCGTCGGTGGCCCGGACCTCGAGGTCGTCGACGCCGCGCTGGGCGTCACGGAGGGCCGCGGCCTGCTGCTCGTCCTCGGCGCTCTCGGCGGCTGCCACGTCAGCGGCGGTCGAGGAGGAGTCGATCAGGAGTGCGGTGAGGACGCCGACCCCTGCCACCAGCACGACGGTCGCGATGGCGAACGCGACGACGACGCCGTTGCGGCGGCGCGCGGATGTCGGCTGTGCGGGGACGAACGGCGCGCTGCCGTCGGCGGTCTGCCACGGGCCGGGGTCGACCTGCGGCGGCACGGGGGCTCCGGGGAGGGGGTGGGACATGGAGGTCTTCCGTTCGGGACGCAGCGGAACCGTCCGGATCCCGCTGTCGAGAGGTGGGTGGCCTGGCCTGCGCCGGTCTCGGCGGAGATGCGGGGGATCAGCCGCTGTACTCGGGGCAGAGGATCTGCGTCGCCGCGGTGACCAGGAGGATTGCGTCGTCGATGGCGTACGTCTCGGACGCCCGGTCGAAGGCGTCGGAGAGATCCGCGGGCGTGCCCGGCGTCGAGTCGAGGTAGGTGCAGACGTCGCGGCCCCGTTCGAGCAGTTCTGCATCGGGGACGCCGGTCATCGTCTCGGTGGCGTGCAGTGCGTCGACGAACGTCTGCTCGTCGGCCGCGGCGGCTTCCGCGTCCGCCTGCTCCCGGGCGGCGGTCGCCTCCTCGGCAGCGCGCTGTGCGGCCTCCGCCGCGGCGATGCGGCTTTCGGCGGTGGCCGCGTCCGCCTCTGCGTCCTCGATCCGCTGCTCGAGCGGGGCCCGCTGGTCCTGGACGGCCTGCAGCGCCTCCTGCTGCTCGCGGTCCTCGGCGGCCTCGGAGGCCGCGAGCCGGTCGGCGTCGCTGCGGGCCTCGATCACCAGCGCCGTGAGGACGCCGGCGGTCGCCAGCAGGAGGAACACGGCGACCGACAGCGCGATGACCAGGCGGTTGCACCGCCGGGGCTCGGTCGGGCCGGCAACTGCCGGCGCGGACAGGGCCGGGAACACCGCGGTCCCGGTCCATTCTTCCGACGGGACCTCGTCGTCGGACACCCGGGCCGGTCCCGGCACCTCGCCCTCGTCCGTGGAGACCTGTGCAGGCGCAGGCGCAGGCGCAGGGGCCGGGAGGAGGGACTCCGGGGGAGGCTGGGACATCGCTGGCCTTTCGAGCGGGACGCGGCAGGACCGCGCCGCGGTCTCGCCGTGAGGGCCGGCAGCGTCCACGCAGGCGTGGACCGCCGGGCGAGGCGCCGGTCAGCGCGTCGCCCTTCCCGTTCCTGTCGAACCCCCGTGTCGCGCCGGGAACAGCGCGGACAGCAGTGTGTCAGCGGACGCTGAGGGGAACGATCCGGTGCCGATCTCGAACACGTCACGACTCGCCACAGGCGTTCGGCCGGTGGAGGCGGTCACCCTTCACCTGGCCCAGGCGTCAGTGTCCGGCCAGGCGCTCCAGCGCGGCGGTGAACGACTCGTTCCACAGCCCGAGGTGCGGCCAGCGCTCGGTGACGTGCGCCGTCGCCTCCTCCACCGACATCCCCTGCTCGCGCACCAGCCAGCCGCGCAGCACCAGCCCGGTGCGTGACGCCCCGCCGTGGCAGTGCACGAGCACCCGCCGGCCCTCGGCGCGGAGCGCGGCGAGGTCGTCGAGGACGTCGGCCAGCACGACGTCGACGTCGACGTTGTTGCCGTTGTCGGCGATGTGCGCCATCCGGTGCACCGCGTGCGGGAGCGGCTCGGCCAGCCGGCACAGGGAGATGACGGCGAAGTCCTCGTCCGAGTGCCGGGCGCCGTCGAGGTTGCCCGCCCAGATGCCGGGCAGCACCTCCGCCGGGCCGATGCGCGGGATGACGCCGGTCTCGCCGCCGTGGAACTCCTTGCCGTCGAGCGCGGCGGCCAGCGGCAGCAGGTCGGGCAGCCGCCACAGCCGGTCCCCGTGCCCGGGCACCCGGCCGTGCACCACCGACGCCCAGCGCATCGGGATGCCGCCCATCCCGTACACCGCGCCGGCCAGCCCGCCGGCGACGCAGGCCACCGTGTCGGTGTCGCCGCCGAGGTCGACCACCAGCCGCAGCACCTCGGCGAAGTCGCGACCGTGGCGCAGCGCCCACAAGGCTTGGCCGAGCGTCGGCCACACCGCGCCGTTGGACTCGGTGGCCCGGTCCGGCGACCAGTCCGGCGCCAGGACGGCGGCCCACCGGCCGCGGTGCTCGACGTCGACCAGCTCGAGGGCGTTCGGGACGGCGGCCAGCGGGTCGCCCCCGTCGAGCGCCACCCGCATCAGCTCGTGGAAGACCGCGCAGCCCTCGCCCGCGGCCGGGTCGCCGTGGGTGAGCGCCGAGATCCGCCGGGCGGCGTCGACGGTGGCGTCGGTGCCGGAGCGGGAGAACCGGATCGCGGCGGGCGTCGTCCGCATCAGCGAGCCGTTGCCGGCCGCGCGTCCGGTGCGGGCGAAGTGCTCGGCCGCCGCGCGGTCCCAGGGCAGGCCCGAGTCGAACACCGCCCGGGTCTGCACCCCGATGTCCGGCGGGCCGGCCGCCGCCCAGGCCGCGAACCGGTCGAAGACGTCGGCCTCGTCGAGCCCGTCCCGCTCGACCAGCGACTGCGCCACCAGCAGCGCCATCTGGGTGTCGTCGGTGAACTCGCCCGGCGCCCAGCCCGGCGACCCCCCGCCGCACATCTCGGTGGCGGCCCCGCGCGCGTCCGTCGAAAAGCGGGCGGAGAACGCCCCGGGCGGGCCGAACTCGAACGGCGCACCCAGCGCGTCGCCCACCGCCGACCCGACGAGCGCCCCCGCCACCCGGTGCGAGCGGTGCAGTCCTCGGGTCACGCGCGCCTCCTCGACATCAGCGCACCGACGCTACCGGCGCGGAAGACCCCGATCACGCGGCCCGCGTGAGACCGTCCCGTCTCGATGTACCGCACCGACGGCTCCCTGGTCCTGAGCCCCACCGACCTGACCCGCCACCAGGCCTGCGCGCACCTCACGACGCTCGACCTCGCCGTCGCCGACGGCCGGCTCGAGCCGCTCGCGGAGGGCCCGGGCGACCACGCCGCGCTCATCGCCGACCTCGGCACCGAGCACGAGATGCGCTACCTCGACGCGCTCGAGGCCGAGGGCCGCAGCGTCGTCCGCATCCCCGCCCGGTTCGACGCCGCGGGCCGCCGCGAGGCCGAGGCGATGACGCTGCAGGCCATGCGCGCCGGCGTCGACGTCATCTCGCAGGCCTCGTTCTTCGACGGCGTCTGGGGCGGCGCGGCCGACTTCCTCCTCAAGGTGCCCACACCCTCGGCCCTCGGGAACTGGTCGTACGAGGTCGCCGACGCCAAGCTCGCCCGCCGCGTCAAGGTCCCCGCACTGCTGCAGATGGCCACCTACGCCGAGCGGCTCGCCGTCCTGCAGGGGAGGCAGCCCGACCGGATCTGCGTGGTCACCGGCGACGGCGTCACCAACCCGTGGCGGCTGGTCGACGTCGCGGCCTACGCCCGCCGGGCCCGCGCCCGGCTGACCGCCTTCGTCGCCGACCCGCCGGCCACCGAGCCGGTCCCCGGCCCGTACTGCAGCCAGTGCACGTGGAAGCCGAGGTGCGACGGGGAACTGGCCGCGGCCGACGACCTCTCCCTCGTCGCCGGCATGCGCCGCGACACCCGCGAGGCCCTGCGCGCCGCCGGCGTCACCACCCTCGAGCAGCTGGCCGAGGCCCCGCCCGAGGTGCTGAAGGCCGCCCGCATCGGCGCGGCCACCCGCGCCCGCGTGCAGGAGCAGGCCCGCGAGCAGCTGCGCGAGCGGCAGACCGGCGTCCCCACCCGCACGCTGCTGCCGCCGGCCAAGGGCCTCGGCCTGCTGCGGCTGCCCGAGCCCAGCGCCGGCGACCTCTACCTCGACTTCGAGGGCGACCCGCACTCCGCCGACGGCGCGGGCCTGGAGTACCTGGCCGGCGTCGGGCGGCGCGACGGCAGCTTCACCGCGCTGTGGGCGCACGACCCCGCCGCCGAGAAGCAGATGGTCGCCGACCTCATCGACCTGGTCATCGAGGCCTGGCGTGCCGACCGCGGCATGCACGTCTACCACTACGCCGCCTACGAGGTCAGCGCCCTCAAGCGGCTGACCGGCCGCTACGGAGTCCGCGAGGCGGAGCTCGACGAGCTGCTGCGCAACGAGCGGTTCGTCGACCTCTATCCGGTCGTCCGGCAGTCGATGCGGATCAGCAAGGGCTCGTACTCGATCAAGAAGGTCGAGGCGTTCTACGGCCGCGAGCACACCGGTGACGTCGCCGACGCCATGGGCAGCGTCATCGCCTACGAGAAGTGGCTCGCCGACCGCGATCCGCAGCGCCTCGTGGACATCGAGCTCTACAACAAGGACGACGTCGACTCCACCCGCGAGCTGCACGACTGGCTGGAGACCCAGCGCGAGGAGCTCGAGCGGGAGTTCGGCGGCCAGGACCGGCCGCTGGTGTCGGAGGCCAGCGGCCCGACCGAGCGGACCGAGTCCGACCTGGCCGAGCTGGCGCTGGTCGAGCGCCTCAAGGGCGCCGGGCACGACCTGCTCGGCGACCTCGTGCAGTGGCACCGCCGCGAGGCCCGCCCCGGTTGGTGGGAGTTCTTCGCCCGCAAGGAGATGGACGACGACGCGCTCGTCGAGGACGGCACCGTGCTCGGCCGGCTGTCGGCGCCCGTCGAGGTCGGCACCGAGAAGCGCTCGAAGCTCTGGGCGTTCTCCTTCCCGACGCAGGACACCAAGCTGTCGGTCGGGTCGAAGGTCGTCGACGTCGACACCCGCGCGCGGGTCGGCGAGGTCCGCGAGCTCGACGCCGTCGCCGGCCGCGTCGTCGTGAAGTCGACGAAGGAGCCCTCGCCGCGGGCGCTGGGCCCGGAGGGGCCGCTCGACGACAAGGGCATGCGCGCGGCCATCACCGCCACGGCCGACGACGTGCTCGCCGGCACTCCGTGTCTCGGGCAGGCGCTGCTCGAGCGCCGGGTGCCGGCCGACTGCCGCCGTCGCCCCGACGAGCAGGCCGGCGACGCCGTCGTCCGGATCGGCCTGCGGCTGGACGGCGAGGTGCTCGCCGTCCAGGGCCCGCCCGGCAGCGGCAAGACCCGCGCGGCGTCGATGCTCATCCGCGCGCTGCTCGACGCCGGCAAGAAGGTCGGCGTCACGGCCACCTCGCACGCCGTCATCGGCAACGTGCTGTCGGCCGTCGGCCGGCCCGCGCTGCAGAAGTGCGACGAGCACCAGGCCTGCGGCGCGCCCGGCGTCGAGTGGTCGAAGGACGGCAAGGACGTCGCCCGGCGGCTCGTCGACGGCGACGTGCGGCTGGTCGGGGGCACGGCGTGGTTCTGGACGCAGCCCGACCTCGCCGAGGCCGTCGACGTGCTCGTCGTCGACGAGGCGGGGCAGTTCTCGCTGGCCAACGCCGTCGCGGTGGCGCGGGCGGGGAAGTCGCTGGTGCTGCTCGGCGACCCGCAGCAGCTCGCGCAGCCCTCGCAGGGCGTGCACCCCGGCGACTCGGGGCTCTCCGCGCTGGAGCACCTGCTCGAGGGGCACCCGACCGTGCCGGAGGGCCGCGGCATCTTCCTCGACACGACCTACCGGATGCACCCGGCGCTGACGCGGTTCGTGTCCGACCTGGCGTACGAGGGCCGGCTGGAGTCGGCGCCGCTGCGCGAGCGGATCACCGTGCGGCCGGGCGGGCTGGTGTCGGGGGCCGGGCTGGCGGTGCGGTCCGTGGACCACACGGTGGCCGCGTCGGCGTCGTCGATGCAGGAGGCGGCCGAGGTGGCCGCCGTCTGGGAGTCGCTGCAGGGCGTCGGCTGGGTGGACGCCGAGGGCGCCGAGCGGCCGATCGGCCCGGACGACGTGCTCGTCGTCGCGCCGTACAACAACCAGGTGGCGCTGATCCGCTCGCTGCTGCCCGACGGCGCGCGGGTGGGCACCGTCGACCGGTTCCAGGGCCAGGAGGCGCCGGTCGTCGTCTACTCGACGACGTCGACGTCGGCCGACGAGGCGCCGCGCGGTGTGTCGTTCCTGTACGACCTCAACCGGCTCAACGTCGCGGTGTCGCGGGCGAAGGCGCTGGCCGTCGTGGTGATGAGCCCCCTGCTGCTCGACGCCCAGGTGCGGACGCCGGAGCAGCTGCGCCAGGTCAACGCCATGTGCCGGCTCGTGGAGATGGCGCAGTGACCGTCGACCTGCCGGACGGCCGGGAGCCCGAGCCGCTCACGTCCGACGACACCGCACTGGCCTCGCTGCTCGGCGTGCCGTTCAGCGCTCTGGCGCGGGCGCTTGGTGCCGGCTGGCAGGAGGTCGACACGTCGAGTCCCGAGGGACCCGCCCTCCTCGGCCACCAGCGGTGGTTCGTCGCCGGGCGGCCGGCGCAGGTGGCGGTCGGCTGGGACGGCTTCGGCTTCACGCTCGCTCGCCCCGAACCTCGCTGGCACGGTGTGTGGCCGCTGGTGTGGGAGTTCGTCGCCGACCGGAGCTTCCAGGCGGAGGAGGTCCTCTACGAGCCGGAGGTCCTCGCCGAGGCGGCCGAGGACATCGCTCGTCGGCGTCGCCGGACGTTCCGCTGGTGCCCGATGTGCCGCGAGGTCAACGCCCGCGAGTGGGTGCACGACAACACCGGCCTGTGCATGGAGTGTGCCGAGCGATTCCTCGGCGTCATCCACTGATCTCCAGCAGGGAGAGGAATGACATCGCAACGACCCGGTCGCGTCCGGGCCTGGCAAGGGCCCGGCGGCTGGTACCTCCTCGTCACCGTCTCCACAGCTGGCGTCTTCGCTGCCATCCCGTTCTGGCATGCAGCAGGTCGACTGCGCGATGCATCCGTACGTCTCTGGGCCATCGCTTACAGCGGCTGGGGCGTCGCTTTCGTCGTGGCAGCGAACCTGCTGTCCGACGATCGTCCTGGAGGGACCGCAGGGGACGGGCCTGAGTCGCTGAACGATGCGCTCACGGTCGTCGTCCTGGTCCTGTTGGTCGTCGCTTGCCTCCGTCTGCAGCGGCTGCGCAAACGCGTCTACGGTCACGAGCTCGCACTGATCGACGCAGACCCCGTGATGACGCGCGCGCTCGAAGCGCGACGTCGCAGGGACGAGGCGCGCTCGCTGTTCGCGCGGGACCCGGCCTTGGCACGAGAACTGGGGATCGGTCGTCCTGATCTTCGGCGGGGATACGACGACGGCGGCCTCGTCGACATCAACACCGCCCCTGCAGCCGTCATCGCGTCCGGGCTGGAACTGGACACGGCCACAGCTGATGCGATCGTTGGTGCACGCTCGCTTCGCGGTGGCTACTACGCGTTGAGTGAGCTGTTCATAGACATCGCCCTGCCGGTGCACGCCCAGGAACGACTGCAGGAGCGGGCTGTCCTCTGACTCGACGAGCCCGAGCCCTGCGTACTTCGAACGAGTCAGGCGGCAGGGGAGAGCAGCGGCGCCGGGGTGGTGATCTCGGTGCCGTCGGGCCGGTAGGTGTGCCATCGGCCGTCGGGTTGTCGTTCGACGCGGAAGCCGTGGTGGACCTTGGTGTGGTGGCGCTCGCAGAGGAGCGCCGCGTTCTCGAGGCTGGTGTCGCCGCCGTCGATCCAGTGGATCAGGTGGTGGACGTCGCACCACCAGGTCGGGGCGCCGCACCCGGCGAACACGCACCCGCCGTCGCGGAATTCGGCTGCCTTGCGGATGTGGCGGCTCATCAGCCGCTGCTCCCGGCCGAGGTCCAGCGGGGCGCCGTCGGGGCCGAACACCACCCGGGACACCGCCCCGTCGCAGGCCAGCCACCGCGCCCGCGCCGCGGAGATGGTGGCGCCGAACCCCATCCGCCCCGCGTTCGGGCTTCCGGCCGGGTCCACCAGGTCGTCCAGGTTCACGACCACGGCGACCTGCGGCTCGTGGCCACGCAGCTGAGGCAGCATCCCGGCGGCGAGGGCGTTGTCGGCGACCTGCACCAGCGCGTCGCCCAGCCGCTGGGCGCGGCTGCGCTCGTCCCCGGCGGGCCGGTCGGCCTGCACGTGCGCCTCCAGTGCGGTCTGCAGCCTCTCCCCGCCCACGGCGTCCAGGTGGCCGCGGAAGGACAGCGAGCCGTCGGCGTGCTTGGCCAGCGTCAGCGAGCGCTGCTCGGTGGGGTCGGGCTCGGGCCCGTCGGGGTCGAGGTCGGTGCAGTAGTGCTGCACCACCTGCACCAGGTCGGCGTGCGTGCGCTCGACCGCCACCCCGGTGAGGACCGCGTCGATCACCGCCAGGTCCACCCCGGCGGCCGCAGCCGCGGCCAGCCGCTCGGGCGTCACCGCCCGCGCCGCGACCGCGACCTGCTCGGCGGACACCAGACCGGCGTCGTGCGCCTCGGCCAGCGCCGGCAGGTGCTCCAGCGCGCGGCCGTTGCGCACCAGCCGGGCGGCCTCCGCGGTCGACAGCCGGCAGTGCCCGCGCAGCCACGAGGTCATCGACCTCTGCCCGTCCCGCTCGGGCGCCTGGGACAGCTCCGCGGACCGCACCGCGCGGGCCAGCCGGGCGTCGATCCGGTTGCGCTCGGCGACCAGCGCGGCGACGTCGTCGAGGACGTCACCGCCGCTCAGTTCACCCGAACACATGATCGAAGTCTAGCCGATCCGGCAGCTCTGCGCAGCACGAATCCCCAGGTCAGACGCCCGATCGACAGGGGAAGTGGCAGTCAGAGCGGCGGCTGGCCACCGACCACTCCGGCCACCACGGCGGCCGCCGCATGGCCGGTCCGGACCGCCTCCAGCACAGGTTCACCCGCGCGCCAGCCGGTCAGCAGTCCGGCCGCGAACGCGTCCCCGCACCCCGTCGTGTCGCGGAGCCCGCCCGCCGGCAGCGGCTCCACCGGGACCTCCACCGCGCTCGCCGCCGTGACGACCCGGGTCGGCCGGGCGCCGGCGTGCACCAGCACCAGCGGCGGCGCCCAGGCCGGCAGGTCGCCGTCCAGGCCCAGGACCGTGGCCTCGGCGGCGTTGCAGCAGAGCACGTCCGCACGCAGCCCGGTGAGCAGGTCGACGTAGGCGCCCACGCCGTGAGCGGAGATCCGGGCGGCCGCGGCGACGTCCGCGCTCACCGGCACCCCGAGGTCGTGCGCCGTGTCGGCCGCGGCCCTCACCGCGTCGGGGAAGCGCAGCAGGTCGTAGCCGTCGAGGTGGACGACGGCGGCGCCGGCGAACCACTCCGGACGGACGTCGGCCGGCTCCAGCCCGCCCTCGCCGCGGTCGGTCAGCACCGTGCGCTCGCCGTCGGGGTGCACGAGCACCGTCGCCAGCGGCGTGCGGCCGCGGCGGACCACCGCGAGCTCGACGCCCCTCCGAGCGAGACCGGCCAGCAGCCCGTCGGCGAGCGGGTCGGCGCCGGCCCAGCCCGCGAGCCGCGCCGGCGCACCGAGACGGGCCACGCCGGCGGTGACGTTGGCGGGGGCGCCGCCGGCCATCGTCGTCCGCTCGACCCGCTGCTGACCGCCGGCCACCAGTGGCGCGGACAGCGGGAGCAGCTGGTCGGCGACCAGCTTGCCCACCGCCACCACCGGTCCGGAGCCGGCCGGCCGCGGCCAGGCGGGGCCGGCGGAGGTCACCAGGGGAGGGTAGGACCGGCGGGCGGTGTCCCCGGCCGGACGAGCCGGCCGGGGACACCCTTCCGTGCGTCAGGCGACGCGGCGGGCGCCCGAGTAGCTCGGCATCGAGTCCAGGGCCACCACGGCCACCGGCTTGCCGGCGGTCGAGGCGTGGACCATCTGGCCGTTGCCGATGTACATGCCCACGTGCGACACGGGGCTGTAGAAGAACACCAGGTCACCCGGCTTGAGGTCGGCCTTCGCCACCGGGGTGCCGAACGTCGACTGGGCCTTCGAGGTGCGCGGGATCGACAGGCCCGCCGCCTTGTAGGCGTAACTGGTCAGGCCCGAGCAGTCGAAGCTGTCGGGGCCGGTGGCGCCGTAGACGTAGCGGTCACCGACCTGGGCGAGGGCGGTGTCGACGGCGGTCTGGGCGGCGCCGTTGGGGGCGGGCGCCGGTGCGGCGGCGACCGTCCCGGTACCCCCGCCGCCCGTGGAGGCCGACGCCGGGAGGGGTGAGAGGGCGATGCCGGCTCCGGCGATGGCCGCGACGGCGATGCCACGGAACGAGCGACGGGCGGTGGACGTGCGTGCAGTCGTCATCGACGACGGTTCTCCTGTTCTCCGCGACCGCCTACCGGGTTAGCTGACGGGTTCGGACGGAGGAGTCGCCCGGCGCGACGCAGCGCGCTTCACCCCAGTGCTCAGGTGGGTCCCCGGCCCGGGTGCCGGCTGGGTGCCGGCCGCCTGGTTCGGCGTGTCCGGCGGGGTGTCACACGGGAGGTGACGAAGGGCCCCGGCCGGACCGCGACGACGGTAGGGAGGGGTGTTGCAGTGCTCAACCGGACCGCATCCGCGCCACGCCCGGAAGCGACACGCCGATTTGACGCGGGCCGCGGATGCGAATCGCCCGCGTCACCTGCGGAGGTGCCCGTGTTCCCGGCGCGCCGCCCCGACTCGCCGACGGCGACACGCCGGGGCGCACGAGAAAGGGCGCGGCGGTGCGCCCGCACAGCCCGTCAGCGGCCCACCACGACCGGATCGGAGGACTCCGCCGGGATCGCGACGGTTGCGCCGCCCGTTGTCGGGGCACCGGATGCATCAGTCGAGAGGAGGGAGCCCCCATGGGCATGATGAGGAAGCTGATCGCCTCGGGCGTCGCCGCCAAGGTCGTCCAGGAACTGCAGAAGCCGCAGAACCAGGCCAAGATCAAGCAGTTCGTCCGCGACTTCCAGGCCAAGAACGCGAAGGGCGGCAAGGGTCAGGCCGGTCGCGGCCACTGACCCGCACTCCCGACCGCGGCCCCCGTCCCCACCCGGGACGGGGGCCG